>JAOTWM010000655.1 GCA_029862885.1 Gammaproteobacteria bacterium | reverse complement strand
AATCAGCTTAACTGCCGGAACCTTTAAGTGCGGTAACGAACTCTTCGAACTTGGGGAAATGCCCCTCTTCTTTCGACCACTTTTTCACTTTCTCAAGGTCGACTTCTTGCCGCTTGGCAACCATAACGGCCTGGTCAAGACCCTGGCGGTCGTTCCAATGATAAAAGGCGGCAAGCCGGTCCATGACGCACTGGGTCGGTGTCAGAATTTGTATAGTTCCGTGCTTTGTTCGTAGCTCTGCCCAGTCCCTAACCGGCTCGTTACCGATCGCTATCGGTGCCGGCGGGAATTCAACCATGTACCTGGAGTTATCGTGTTCGAAATGGCGTGTTGATTTTTTCACAAAGCCGAGCTTGTTCATGACCTTGGTTACGTCTTTTATCGTTTCGTCGGTGACGAAGTCGAGATCATAGGATTCATACTCGTTGTCGGAATAGATGGATACGACACTTCCGCCGGAGAGAACGGCGTTCAACCCGGCCTTCGTGAGCGCGTCTGATATGACCGCAGCGATTTCAGTTATGGATTGGCGCTTTTCGATTGGAGCCACAGAGGTTTACCCGCCCTTCGCGGCCGTTTTCGTTTACGGAAATAGGCCTTGATCTGTTTATCGGTGCTGTACTTCAAGGCTTCGGCCAGGAGCAGTCGAAGTTGTTTCAGTAATGGATATCGGGGGTTCCACGTGTAAAGGCGCGTTCGCCCGATTAACCTGCTGACCAAAATCCCGGCTGCTTCCAGTTTGCGTAGCTGGTTCTGTACAGCAGTCGGTGGAAGCTCGAAGGTCGCGGCGATTTCACGCGCATAGCCCTCCTCGTAGTTTTGCAGGTAGAGCAAGACACGAGCGGCCGTTTTGTTTCCAAACAGGGCGTCGAGCATGGCCGTGATTATAGACTAATATTTAGGTTATATAAACTAAAATATAGTCTATGTGCACGGAAAACTCAGGTCAGAGACGGTTTTCTCAAAGGATTGAGTTAAGAACGGGTCTCTGACCCTGTTTTCCGTGTCCGCTTGCGACCCGGAGCGGACCTCGCGGTCTAGGTTATCACTGAGCTCGGCGACATCTACGGGGCCCGCTGCGGCGACTGGCTCGGGCTTTCTCTTTTAGGCGATGAAGCTCCTCAAGGTGTCGACGTTTGGCGTGTCAACCGACGTCATCGCAGCCAGTTGTTGAAACTCGCGAGCGAGCTCCTCCATCTCGTCTCGAGCGGCTTTCGCATGCATGGCAAAGGCCACCTCCGCAAACTTGCTCTCAAGCAACGCCTTCACCCCCATCATGCTGATGATCTCTGGTAGCCAATAGAACAGGTTGAACGCAAAGGGCTGGCGCTTGCTGAGTCCGAGCGCCCTGAGGACGCGGCCTCCCTCCTTGGCCGCTCGGATCAATTCACGAAGCGTGTCCTTGTCTTTTGCCGTTTGGTAGTTATCGCAGTCGTGCTTGTACAGAGCGCCGACAAGGGGGCTGACCAGTGCGACATGATACTTGAGCCATCCGTCGATCTCCGTAGTCAAATGAACTGGGACTGCAGCCGATTCAAACAGGGATTTGACCGCCATCGTTCTCTCTTTGTTACGGCCATCGATCTCGCCGATGGTTATGGCTCGCCGCTTTCCGTTTGGCCTCTCCCGATCGGCATAGTGTACGACCTGCTCGCGAATCCCCCCGCCCGCACCCGGGAAGCCCATCAGCACTTTCTCGACCGGTAGGTGCTTCACATACTCATCGAAGCCCAGAGCGTTGTTGCCCATGAACAGGATACTCTTGATACCCGGGCGCGCCGCGAGAATCTCGAAAACGGGGAGAAGTTTGTTCTTTCTAATGGAAACGACCACCAGGTCGTATTCGTTATCCGTCTTCAGTTCGTTCACCACCTTAACTCGCGACGAGTTCTGTTGACCAGTAAGTTCATTCAGCAAGACCAGACCGTGTTCTTTGAGCCAGTCATGCCGCTCGCCGCGGGCAAGAACACTCACATCACCGCCTGCCCGGTGAAGCAGGTGTGCATAGACAGATCCAATAGGCCCTGCGCCGAAGAATAGGATTTTCATCGCATCTACGCAGTTTTGCTTGTCCTGCCGTTGGAGGCTACAGTCGAGGGTTCTCGGCGCGACTCGTATACGAACTCGATTAAAACCGAACCGCAGATGGTTATGATCGCGATTATCTGGATGAGTGTCAGCGGCTGGGAGAGGAAGGCCACAGCCAGCATAGCGGCGATCGCGGGCTTGAGGAAAAACAGATAGCTCGCTCGCGTGATGTCCGGAGCATGTGCCAGCCCGCCGACCCATAGATACTGTGTGATCGTCGTGTTGAAAAAGGCAATCGCCAGCAACGACCACGCTTCCCGCGCGGGCATGGCGGGCAAGTCGAACGGATTTACCCAGATACCGAACGCGGCCCCAACGACGGCCCACAATCCGATACCGCCGATAAACATGGCTATCGCGGTTACCGGGGCGGCGCCATGACGCA
>JAOTWM010000137.1 GCA_029862885.1 Gammaproteobacteria bacterium | reverse complement strand
GGGAACGCCGTTGGGGAATGATCGTTTTCGGCAGCAGATTGAAAAAGCATTGAACAGCAATATTGGACAAGCGCGGCGCGGTCGGCCAAGCTCACGTAAGCCGTCTTAGCGACTCAAGCGTACAGGGACTTAAGGGTACTGACCCCTTTACCCTTTACCCTGCGCAAGGCACTATTCGGGGCAATTGAAATCCTTGCAACGGAATGCAATACCGCCATAGTCGACGACGTAAGGTAAGATCGCCCCAGCCAGGATTCAATTTATTCTTGAGGCATGATGCATCGAATCCACGACCTGAGGAGCAAAAAATGAGCGTATTCACTTTGCATTTAGTCGATCGAATTGGGTCCGTTTCTCGAACGTCAGAGATCGCGTTTTGGAATGCCGCAATGCGGTCGATGATCCAAAACGAGCTGCAACAACTATTCAACCGAGTTGTGAACGACCCAAGGGCACGGCCAGTTAGTTCGGCGCGGGTGCTTTGGACAAATCATTCCGGTGGGGTCGGTCCAGCTGACTTGGTGGTCTATTTTTCGACCGATCGCGCTCATGGAGTCACTCAACGGGTGGCGGCCCAAGCGGCACAGCATTCTCATACCGGGCAAACGCTGCTCGGTGATTCTGCGGGGATTGTCAGCGAAGTTTACGTGAGTGGACATCTGCAAGTTGGCGGCTTCGATTCGCTAGGAACACGGCAAAAAGCATCCCTGTTTGCGAAAGGCGCATTCCACGAATGCATGCACAACAAGTTGTATCCATTAAACATTCATACCGGCGGTGGCGGAGGCCTCGCGTCAGCGACTCTGTCCTACGACTTCGGTCTCGTAGCTAGAAACATAGATTTGATGGCACCTGCTTTACAAGTTGCCGCGCCACAGAACACCGCTCACATGGGGAGGCGATGAGCATAGCATTTTGTCTATCGGGAATTGTTTCGCAACGCGCTCGACCCAGAACAGAAAAATAAGAAAAAGGAGATCCATAATTTGACGCACATCCGGCAAAAGTAGACGCACAAGTTACGAACGCACTTGAACCGTTTTCGAAAATGATCGAATAGATCAATTTGTGATAACGGCCCGCGAGTTTACGCGTCGTTCGCCAATCCCGGACGAGCGAAATCCTCCGCGACGCGGATTTGATTCGTTCAGACGAGATAAGGAAGGAAGATTAGGTGGCGGTACGGATATCTGCCCTCTGCCAGAGCCATTGCTGACCGATAGCGTGGCAGTACGCCTTGATTCTGTCTGCCGATCCCAAGGCCTTTTGTATCCAGCCTTTTTGGGGGGTCATCGCCCGGATCCACTGGTGGTGAGAAGTCCCCAACCGATCCAGTATCGGCGGATAGGAGTCCCGAATCGACCCATTCTTATGGTCTCTGATGATCCGGCCGGTCCAGTCCACCAAACCCAGGTGTCGCCAAAGAGGATGGGAATGGGCTCCGAGGCGTGCGAGTTCTCGGTGCCAGGCGATGTGAACGGGACCAACTCATTGGTTTTGTGATCGAGTCGATGCTTCAAAGATGTATGTTCAGACACCTCCGGCGTCTCGGCGATACCGGCCCGAACCGGATTGAGATCGACATAAGCCATACGTCGGATGATGGCGGTGTCGTCCAATAAGGCCTACGATTTAAAGCGACTTTCCAATAATCGTCCGCTGCACCCGCCTTCATTATTGGTTTCCCGAGCAATCTTTTAATTGAGATATCCCATAAACCGGCTCAGCTTTATCAAGCTGTGCCCGAATTGATCGGAATACGCAACACTCAAGAGTGGACGCTCAATTGTAAAGTTTGAGGGCAGACAAGCTTTTTATCATGGATCGATGACAGGCATGAACGGCACGCCCGACAACACGGTTGGGGCGCAAGTGGCACCGAGTCAGACTAAAGTCAAAGTCATGCCGTAAATTGGGGCCGTCATACCGAAGACAGATTCGAAGGCAAAGCCTGTCGATATTGCCGATTCCTTCCGATAGCCGTTCTTAGATTTTCCATGCTGTGATGATGTAGGGCGGCGTCTTTCAGGTACGTAAATAGGCCCGCATAGTATGCCGGGTACTGCCGTAACATTTGCAGATATCTCTCCGGCATACTAAGTGTGCTACCAACCGAATCCCATGCGTCCATAGCGACCTCGCAGGCGTTGCTGGCAGCCGCTTGCAATATGCCTTCGGGGCGTCGATACCACGCTTCCGCTGTGCGCGGACAGGATACCGGCCTGGTGTACGCGGGCAGCTCTGGTTGTGGCGGCGGCCTTCTTGAGAAGCGCGCGATGCGCACTGCGATTGTGCGGCCATGGGGCAAGTTACCGGCCTGGTGGGTAGCGAGACTCAATGGATCGCCGATGGTATTCACGCTCCAAATACTCGGGCTGCTGACTGGCGCTACGCCGTGCATGCTACCCATGAATGGCGAATTGAACGCGATAGCTGGTATTGCGCGGCGCTGAGACACTATTTTTGCCAGCGCTCCGCCCAACGAATGACCGACGACAAAGCGTGGCGGGCGTCTGCTACGGTCATAATACGCCAAAGCTTGCGTGGTCTGATTGGTGGGCGCACGGTTGGCCCAAGTCGCGACTGCCGATCTTGTTTGCCGGTGCGTCAGGAGTGTGCCGAGCACGAGAGCGCCAGAATTCAACTCCACATTATCTTGTAACCCATAGGCGCGTAATATAGCGGGGGTGACACTACGTACACGTTGATCCTCAGCAACCGGCACCATTTGGGCATCGGCGATTGCGTCACTGACATCATCCGTACCACGAAACGCGATGACCCTCTCGTTACCTTTTTCGTACAAGCCGGCGGCAAATCCGTCTGGCCAATTCTGGCCATCGACCCTTCGCCAGCCATGCGATATTGCCAGGTTATTGTCTTCCCGGTTGTAGACGTCGTCCGCTAGTACGGCACAATCCAGTAGGGAAATCATCGCTCGGCACCTAATGGCGTTGGGCTCACGGCCCGCTGATGGCTATGATAATACATCAAGGGAGCGCGTAACGTGTGACGGATCGTTAATGGCCGGGCCGTTTGCACGTTCTCGTAGGCCCATTATCAAGTTGGGGTTTGCAGCCCCCGTCTCCGAAAATCCAACGTAACGTTCTCGTAATTTCCGTTCGGAGGTCGGAAGGCCATAACCGGTCCTTCGAAGCCGCCGCGTCTGTCTGCCGGCGTACTTGACCCCCAGGGCGAGATTCCGCGCTGTTCAGAACACGCGGCGTATACTGAGATCTGAAGATTCTGCGAGAGTAGCTGACACAGCCGCCAGCCATCGCGCGCGGCAAGTATGTTGCAGCCATGAATCTCCAGTCCGTTGCCGTTCGGAGTGAAATACGGGCGCAGTGGCGTGAGATGCCTCGCGGTCGGCGGCGACAGCGTTTCCGCATCACTGATTCCCAATGCTCCCGTTGGACGGTGGTGTATCCGATCGACCATTCCGTGTGCATTCAGAATCAGTGTCCAGATCGATCGATGGGACCCGGCCGCGCGCATTATCTTGCTTGCCATATTCGAGACGGTATCTCTTGGCCCCAGGGTGATGTGCTTAACCTCCGTTGTTCTTAGCCTGGCGTGACGTCCCCAAGTTTGTCCCTCGTCAAAAATATCATAGGAATGAGTGTATATGATCATGGGAAACCTCCGATCAGGCAGAGCAGGATCGAAATAATCGTCGCCTCATTCCAATGGTGGTGACTGCGGGGGTGACAATTGAACCGGATTTAAGATCCATCTGCTCATCCATTAGATTCAGTATGAAAAGAATAAGGCAATACCCGCTGTCACTCAACCTGAGTACGTGCGTAGCTAAATAAGGGAGGAGTCCCGCCAAGGCGGATGAACTGCCGGATTCGATGAATCTTAGAGGTATCTAGGAATCAAGCCATCGATGAGTCCTGGCGCACACGAGCCTAACAATATCTATCGCTAAAACTTCACTCCTTTTTGACGACGATCACCCACGACGGTCAAATTAAGAGCCGTAACGTTATTGCTATCGGTGGCGTTCATGGCTATCGATTTGACGTGTGTGCGCACACCGGCCTCACCGTGTTCGACCGCGTTGGCCATCTGCTCGGCGGCGTATTGATTAAGAGTCAATCCCGGCTTATAAGCGTATGCCGAAAACGGGAACTGAACGGGATGGTCTTTGTGCAGCAGTATGTCAGGATCAACGAAGGTTTCTGTGGTGTTGTCGGCCACCGCTTTCCCCTGACATTTCACGGCATTGCTCATGAACTTAAACTGATCACTATGATGTTGTGATTGCCAGACATGGCAAAGCTCATGAATAAGCAGTTTTTGGCTGGGGGAAAAGGTGCCGCAATTCATGATTTGAACAATCTGATTACTATCGGGAAACGCGATCGTAAAGGGGCGCCCGCCGAGACCAGTTTTGTTGGAAATAAATATTCGCGAGAAATCAAGGCTGTTTCCGTACACGGATTTGGCCGTCGTTTTTTGAGCATCGGTAAGCATACGGATGGGGTTGGACGAACTCTGGGCCGCAGCCGTCGTACCCTGGACAAATCGAGACTGGGGACTCGCGGCACTCGAAGGATTCGCAAAACTGAGAAATTCCTTAGCAAGGCCCTCGCCTATTGCTCTGCTCCCGGCGTCGTGAGTGCCGCAGTTAATGCCCACCCGGTTTGCTATTTCTGCCGGCTTCGTAGTGAGGAGTTTGCTCCAGGTGTTCGGGCCGACGATGCCGTCAACTGCCAATTTACTGTTGCCTTGAAACTCTTTGACCCGCGCCAGCGTCCTAGGGCCGAAGATCCCGTCCACGGCGAGCAGAGGTAACCCGGTTGGCGGATGATTATTGAGTGCGGCCTGCATGTCCCTAACTTCCTGACCGACAGCACCGTATGAAAGCATCTTGGGCATAGTATTTCTCCTTCGGGATCGCATGTCCCGATGGCTCGCACTTTTTCGGCATCACGGGATTGGAGGATCCGTGATGCTGCACCGTAACGGATCATCCGTAACTAGCCATTATCATAATCATCCTCCTTCGTACAGGAAAGTCCAACGCTCGACTCGAGCGCTACGCCTTTAACCCGAATATCTCGTGAAGGCGGCCCATATCGCGCCAACGCGCTGGGCGAACGAAATGCATTGATCTCGCCGGTTTGGGTCTATACGGCACTGGGTAATACAGCTGTGGCGCGAGAACACGCCTATCGGGAATTGTTTCGCAATGCGCTCGACCCAGAACACATTCATGACATCCGTGCAACAGTCCAAACGGGGACACCGTTGGGGAACAATTGTTTTCGGCAGCAGATTGAGCAGCAATTGAATAAGAAGGCTGGGCAATCGCGGCGCGGTCGGCCAAGTTCACCTAAGCCGTCTTAGCGACTTAAGCATACAGGGACTTGAGGGTACTGACCCCTTTCCGTTGTGCTTTCCGTTGTGATCGGCGTTGACATTGGCCATTATTATCAGCAGATGATCCCAAGTATGCGCGCTAAATGGCCGTTCGTTGCGGCGCGACACAAAGGGATTTCCTATCCCTAGACAACGAACGACGAACTATAACGGAGACGTGATTGGGTTGGATGACTGATTCCAAGATCCGGAAGCCAGCAATGGAATCCAATCGATACAGAACCGTCGCAGAAAAATAAGGAAAAAAATAAGGGGTCAATTGGGGTCAGTACCCTTAAACGGAAAGTCGTACTCGGAATAAGGGGTCAGTACCCTTAAACAGAAAGCCGTACTAAAATTCTTCTCTGCTAATCAGAACAAGGAGGTTCTCATGCCCCGCAGACCCCGCTTTTATTTCCCGGGAATTCCGGCTCACGTCATTCAGCGCGGAAATAACCGTCAGGCGGCCTTCTTTTCAGACAACGATTATGCCGTCTTCCTGGATTGGCTGAGGGAGAGCGCCGTGAATCATGGACTTCAGGAAAAAGTGCTTATATTCTTGCTTTATTGTGATCCTTCGCTTGCGCAATAGGTGTCGTGCGATACCTCAGATTGCCTGTGTTAGATTGGTCGATGAGGGTACCGCCCCAGACTGACCTGCGAATCGAGGTTTATATATGGGAAACACATGAAAATAAGTTTTGAAAAAAGCAATTGTTGTTCAGTGGTTGGGGGACTGTTCCTTCTACTGTTATCGGTAGCCGTTGTTGCAGCGGATGTGGCAGGCAGCGCCGATTATCCCCAAATTGGACGTTTCAAGGGCTCTGAGATTACCGAACATGCAATCGAGGACTATGGGCAGACGACTTTCGCCACCGGTTCCGTAAAAAAGGCGAGCGATGCGAAGTCCACCGCACTCACTGTGGAAGGAAAAATTACCCGCATCGTATATCGTGTTCCGGCGGGGGTGTCGGCACTGGAAGTGTTCAGGAACTTCGAAGAAAAAGTATCGGAAGCCGGATTTGAACCGATTTTTTCCGGCGGCCCGAAGGAAATTGATAAATACAATTTCATGTACAAGCATCCCGTGGAGATTCTCGACAAAATATCGATTGGGAACGAGATTTTCTACCTCGTCTCAAGAAAAAATATAAGCGGCATTGATGTCTATCTGTCCGTACTCGTCAGTCCGCATAGCGGGGGAGACGGTCAGCGCGTGCGTATCATCGCAGCCGAAACAACGCCGATGAAACTGCAAATGGTTGATGCCGCAAAAATGCAGTTGGACATCACAGAGACCGGACGGACAGCGTTGTATGGAATCTACTTTGATCACGATAGTGCCAAGATCCAGGCCGCGTCGAAGCCGACGTTGGACGAGATCGCCAAACTCATGAAGACGAATCCGGCTTTGAAGATCATCGTCGTGGGTCACACCGATTACACCGGTGGATTCGACTACAACATAAACTTGTCGAAGCGCCGCGCAAATGCAGTGGCAGCACGCCTGATATCCGGCTATGGCCTAGAGGCAGATAGAATCAAGAGCGACGGTGTCGGCTATCTGGCACCGGCGGCTAGTAACGAAACCGAGGCCGGACGCGCACTTAACCGACGAGTCGAGTTAGTGAAGGATAAATAAGTGCAGTTCAAAGGGGCCAGATCTATTTGCATACTTAGCGCCAATAGATCTCGACCCTGTGCTGTCGCGAAATGGTATTGTCGCAGTTAGCCGTCATCTCGATCTATGGTGCTTTATATCGAGAACGTCGTAAGAAAAGTAAGAAAAAGGACACCCACAATTTAGGAAAAAGAACATCCACAATATGACGTACAACCGGCTATCGATCCGCTTCTACCTTGGAATGTTGATCTGCCACGGCAGGTCAATCGCTGGCACGTGGGGATCGCCGGGCGCTTACCCTAGGCGACGGGGTAGGACGGAATTGAACGGTTGTTCCGACATGGCCCAATTTGTCCGATTTATGCCTGTTTTGCTCCTAGGGTGAAGTCGGGAATATACTTCGAAAACAAACAGTTAAGCGTAAACCGGCACATTCTTGCCAAGGTTGGGGTTGCGAGTTCGAGTCTTGTGTCCCGCTCCAGTATTCACATTAGGTTCAAAGTGTTAGACGTTACACCTGTAGAGGGTGGGACAAAATTGGGACAATGCCAAGGGTGGTTTTCATCCCACCCATTAGCGCAGGTAGCCATTACTGTAAGACAAAATCTTTGAACTTGGCCGGCCGCGCCGGGCTTGTCCGAGCTTACAATTCAATGCCTCTTGAATCTGCTCCACGGTCGAATCAGCCCCCGCCCACGAACGCTTGACGAGCCCCTTGAACGGCCCTAGCATGTGTTGAGGAAAGCCGCTGGAATTCTACCTTCTTTTGATTTCGTGCGTCCGGTCATCGCAGGAGGAATTATGGCACTCACGTCACCTCGCTTCACGTCGAGCCGAAGACTCTTCAACGCTTCAAACAATGCGCCGCCCCTGCGAATGGGGGCCCGCCGCGGCCGCGCCGTTCACCTGATTCAATTCGCGCTGCTAGACCTCGGCTACGCCATGCCCCGATCCACCGGCGGCTCTTACAGCCCCGATGGTATCTACGGCAACGAGACCGTCGGGATTGTGAAAGCGTTTCAACGATCCAGGCACATCACCGATGACGGCGAGGTCGGGCGCGACACCTTACGCCATCTTGAAGCAGCCTTCCCGCGCCCCTCCCACCGCTTGCGGCTCCACTTCCGGAGCCTTGCACTCACAAATGTGCCTTTTCAACAGAGCTTCCGCAACGCGCGTACTGTGTATGGCCAGTATGGGATCGACGTCCAGTTCGGCTCGGGCGAATCACTCCATTTAACGCCGGCGCAGGCGGCTCTGTTCGACCGAATTGACCAGAACTGCGTATGGACTCTCAGTACGGGCGAGTATGATCAGCTACACCGGCTTGGATCACACACTCCCCCATTCGACATCAAGGTCTATTTCGTGCGGCAACTGAGGGGTGCGCTAGGCTGCGGTGGTCACGCGCCTGGTCGGCCCGCGGCGACGGTCGCGGCGGCGGCTTGGCGCTGGGACATGGCGCATGAAGTCGGGCACGTCCTTTTAACGTCAAGTTTCAGAGGTCCGGTGCATGCGCCCCACATCCGGAACCTCATGAACGCATTCCCACCAGACAACTCGGTGATCAAGGTCCTGACCGACGCACAGGTCAGACAGATGCGCAGCCACGCCTGTTGCCATTGATTGTATGTCGAGCAAGTCAAAAGGGGTCAGTACCCTTAAGTCTCTACAATCGCTTCCATGAATTTGGCCGACCGGGCCGCGCGTGCCCGGCCTTATAGTTCAATATCATCAACCGCGTTCCAATTTGACGCATAGGAAACATACGCGCTATGCAGTTGGCGGGCAAAGCGGGCGCACGCAGCACACCGGCCAGGTTGACCGGGTCATGGCGAGTCGAATGTCAGACGCGTGGATCGCGGAAACGACAATTTGCGGGTGCGAAGACGCCTTGATGGGAGATATGTCGTGGCTGGGTACGAGAGCGTCGGATGATGGTTTTGGGATCATCAGCGATTTGTCCTGGCAACAGATATTGATGTCTACGTCTGTGATCCGTGCAGCCCCTGACAGAGAGGGTCAAACGAAAACACCAATGGCTTGCTCAGGCAGTATTTTCCAAAAGGAACGGATGTATCGGTGTACTCTAAAGCAAAGCTAAATGCCGTGGCTCGACAGTTGCCTGAACGTCCACGTAAAACATTAGAATATGAAACACCCGCACAAAGATTTAACGCATGCATTGCTTCGATCAGTTGAAATGGCAACTCACAGCGGTTGTTTAGTAGGCGTTTCATTTTTGGCCTGACCGTTGACGCACGGACGCGATGATCTTCTCAGCGTCGTACGCGGACTTTCGTGCAAAAATTTCAGCAGATGAACATGTGCTTTATATCTTCTTTACTGTGGAACTTCGCGGTGCGGTCTTTGTATTGGTTCATCAGTCTCGCAAATATTGCAGTTCGGCAGGTGTTCTGCTGTAAGATGCGGTGCGAGGTGTGAACGAAAAAACGCATCGCGAAGGAGAGCCTGCGATGCACAGACGGGGCGCCCAGTCAAACCCCAGGCATTTCGAGCGGGGACGAGCAGCTGCTAAGTACAGCTAAGCCGCCGGCACGCAGCCGTTACCTGCTATCAACGCGCAAATTGTGTGCTTGCCAGCTCCCGGATCCACGACGCCCTCGCAACTGCGACCCAGGTTTGGCACAATTGCTGTCCGAGGGAAAACAATGAAGACGAAGATCTGGCTGGCGATGGTTACTGTCGTCGTGGTTGTGACCGGCGCGGTCGGACTGGTGCTGTACCTGCAAGAATCTCCCTCTCCCGCCAGCCTCAGCGAAGCGCCCAAATCGCAAGCGCAAGGACTCAAGTGGGAAGAATTGCTGGCGAAAATCGAATCCATGGACGGTGCTGAAATTCGCGAGCACGGGCTGCGGTATTTCCAGGCCGGTGACCCGGACAAGGCTTTCCTGATGTTCAAGACCGCCGCCAAAAGAGGCGACGGCTGGTCGGCGCTGGCGGTAGGCGAGATGTACGATCCGGCGACCTTCAGCGCCGCCGACTTCTCGCCCACACGCACCGCATTCAATAAACCCAACCCCCGCAAAGCCCTGCAGTGGTACGACCAGGCGATCGCCAACGGCGAGGACCGTGCCGAGCCCCTGTATGACCGCTTGCTCGTGTATTTGCAGGATGCGGCGGCCGGCGGCGACGCCAAAGCGCAGCGACTTCTAGACAAGGTAAAAAAATGAATCGCCAATGCAGAAATACCACGGGGTGTCGTGCCTGGAGCGCGCTAGTGTCTCTGGCCATCGTGATGGCAGGGTTCGCCTACTCCGGTTCCGGACTCGCACAGGATACCGTCAACCCTTTGCGCATGGAGGGTAAAAGTACACTTTATCAGCGCGTGCTTACCCGCCTGGGCGCGGAAATCCGCGCGGCTCCGGGGAGCCAGGGCAGTGTTATTACTCGCGTGCCGCCTCTCTCCGTCTACTACGTTTACGCGCGCCAGACGGCGGATGGTGCCGAATGGGTACAGGTTGGCCCATCGAGCGCCAGCGAGATCAGCGGCTGGGTGTCAGCCGACTACGTGGTTGACTGGAAACAGATGCTGGTCGGCTGGTTCACCAATCCCGCCAATCGATACCCGGCGCTGCTGTACAGCGATCGCGAGATCGCCACCGAGGTGCTCGAGTCCGAGGTCGGGGCAAACCTCGCTAAGAACATCCGCGCCAATGTCGATAGCGGAAAGGGTGACCCGCGGGTGGTTGCGGTCGAACCGGCTATCTACATCAACCCACAAAAAAACTACTACCTGCTGCCTATCCTAGATCACTTCCAAGCCGACGACGATTACGCCACCAAAGTACTCAAAGTGGCGGTGGTCAACAAGAACGCCGTGCCGTTGCAATCGACCGCCGAGGCGCAAAGCGACGATCTGGCCGGCTTCAAAGTGGCGATAGCCTTCGTCATCGACACGACACTGTCCATGGGTCCCTACCTCGAACAAACCCGCGAGGCCATACGCCGCGTGTGCGAAAAGACTCAGACGACGCAGTGGCGCGAGCGGT
>JAOTWM010000653.1 GCA_029862885.1 Gammaproteobacteria bacterium | reverse complement strand
GCGTCGCACCTGACCTTTGCGCTACGACCGGAACTGATCGCCGACAGGGATGAGGTATTTGCCTCCCTCGAGAATGACGCGGTCAGTCTCATCGACGCTATGCCCGCAGCCCACTATAGCGGCGAGATGGTTATGTACGATCGACCCGGCCATATCCCCGGTGCTTTAAATGTCCCGGCATCCGCACTCCTCGATGATTCGGGCCGCTTCCGGTCGAACGACGAACTGGCCTCCATGATCGAGAGTGACCGCAACGTGCGTTCCATAACCTACTGCGGTGGCGGGATTTCTGCGTCAACCGACGCCTTTATATTGACGCGACTTGGCTTTACCGATGTTGCCGTTTATGCCGCCTCACTTCAGGAATGGGCCGCCGACCCCTCCAATCCGATGGAGATTGTGTCCAGTCAGGATCAGATCAGCAGATAAGCTTCATATGAATGCGTGCTTCTTGCCGAAAGCAGCCGGTTGTTTCACTGAACAATGCTCAATATGAATGACCGCTTTTGGTGATAGCAGACATAGAAAGGCCCCGCCGAAGCGGGGCCGATAATTGGTCCTCGGTTCTGTTTTTATTATTGCGCTGAGCCGAGGAAAGAAGCGCTATCGCTCTCTTGTTTAACCAATTCCAAGCAAGCCAAAACCCAGTAGTTCGAGCGTAACGGGTTCAGGCGATTCACCCCTAAAATCATGCAAAATTCAGTCCGAAATCGTAAAACCTTGAAAAACATATGAATGATGAAACACGACCATCTATTTAGACTTTGTCTTGGAAAAATTACCGACGTTTTCTGGCTCAGGCGGGGTGACGCGAAGCAGGGATCGCTAAGTACAAGCCAGAATTGACGTAATTCTCCTATCGGCGCACGAGACTCTAGTTACATTTGATAAAGGCAAACCTGACAAAAGTCAGGGACGCAAAGCCACGGGTCCTCGCTTCCTTTGAGAAGGCATCAATGACTCCCCGAAGGACCTCAAGATCGCCGGGCTGCCGCAACCCGAAATTTAACCACGGGAGGCAGCCATGAAACCGCGACGGATTTCCAGTATCACCCTCAGGCTTGCCGCACTATCCATCATCATGCTTGCCCCAGCAGCCGCGACCGGACAAGACGTATTATTGCCTTGTCCACCGCCAATAGTCGATTCAACAGCAGATATCCAGAACGCGCTGTTTGAGACCCGAAACGGTGGCACAGTTCGTTTGGGTGCGTGCACGTAATAGATGACTGCGATAACTGCACCGTCAAGATCACCCGAAATTTGATTACCGATGTGCAGTGGTATGGCGTGTGGCTGTGGCAAACCGATATGAACGTTGTACCCTCAAGCTATCTGGTGAGCCAGAACACCATCCAAACAACAGATACGGCTGATGCAATTTTTCTCGAGGATTTGCCGACGACGCAGGTCGTGGTCTCCAAAAACAACATCACAATGAACTCAACTTGGGGTGGCATTGGGGGTGCAAATGTCCCAGAGGTGTTAGTGGCCAACAACAAGGTCAATGGGATTGGTTTGAACGGAATCTGGGCGATCGGTGCCGCGGATTGGACTCTTGTGGGTAACAATGTGAACAGTTTCACAGCTGTGTCCAATTGGTGGACTGATAGCTTTGGCTATCCCGTCGGCCCGATTGCGCTTTATGAATCTATCGGATTCACGATTGTTGGCGGAAATAATAAGAGCAACGTGGTTTGGACAGGTGGCGGCGGGCATATATTCACCGGCGTAAACAACATGCAATATGCCGGTCTAGGGCAAAGCGTTAGTGACGCGATGGCCCAGAAGCGAGATATTCGCAAGACAATGCCCTGAGAGACTTGTCATTTGACGTGCCGATAGTGATTCTCACGACACGATGATATCTGGAGAACCCCGCCCTCATGGCGGGGTTTTCTATGTCTGCTATTGGCCGAAAGCGGACCCCCAAATCCCCACATTTCACTCATTCGAACGTCCACTTTCGGGAAAAGCGGACATTCGGCTAGTATCGAAGCGTGGGCGCGCTTTGTACGTTAGCAACGTCCCCTAAACCCCTAATCGTTCTGGACGTCCCTCTGATCGTCTCTAGCGCCGCCCCCTGCCCAGGTGGCGTTGACCTAAGAGCAGTCAGTTACGCGCCCGTATCTTGTCACGCACCGTTATTCATCGGCTGGATGCCTACTTTCGGCCAACGACAGCAGAACAGTAGTCCGGACTTACGTTCTTTCTCCCTCGGTCGCCCGACAATTTTCGCGATAGTTTTCTATAAATTGATAATCCTCTGCGTAGGCCCTGCGTTGGTCTACGATCCAGGGTCTTGTCAAATATTTTGGATCGGTAATGACCATTTTCCACTGTAAAGCCGGTCCGGTTTCTGGAGTATCAATCCGTCGGTATGTCTCAATGGTCGTGGCCTCGTCGCTGATGAGGTTCCCATCAAAAAGATCAACCGGATTAGCAGTCAGATTAATGGTTTCGATGATCAAGCGATCG
>JAOTWM010000174.1 GCA_029862885.1 Gammaproteobacteria bacterium | reverse complement strand
GGTCCGAGCCGAAATCCAACGCCGCAATCGGCGCTAGCAGCCGCCGAAGATCGATTTAGTTTGAATGTTTTTGGGCGTCGTGAGTGCGTCGAGTGCAAGGCGGATTGAGGCGAGTGGCCGTGAGCGTACCCAATGGTACGCGATCGGTCCGAGCCGAAATCCAACGCCGCAATCGGCGCTAGCAGCCGCCGAAGATCGATTTAGTTTGAATGTTTTTGGGCGTCGTGAGTGCGTCGAGTGCAAGGCGGATTGAGGCGAGTGGCCGTGAGCGTGCCCAATGGTACGCGATCGGTCCGAGCCGAAATCCAACGCCGCAATCGATGCGCTCACGGCGTCCAAAAATGGTGGCTACGCCCTGATTTGAACAGGGGACCCCATATTATGAGTATGACAAGGCATTTTAAACTACCAATTTATCAATAACTTACCGGGGCACTCGTTGCAAGATTGTCACAACAGAGCATAACTAAGCACAACTGGTGCCCACAAAATGCCCACAGTTACCAAATGGGGGCTGGAATTACTATTGAAGCAATTTCTATCCCGGCTATCTAAATAGCCAGTACCATTTATACACTACCTAGAAAAGATTCAGTGTTTTTGCAGCCACTTTCCAACTATTAATACGCGCTTCAAGCGCTTCGGAGTCTTGCTCGGCAACGGCATGAACCAAAAGATTCAGCGCGGCCGTCATGGCAACCATTGACTCCAGAAACAAGCCACTTCGCGTACTCGCATGAATGATCAGATCAGTGTAGTTTTTGGCCCAATGACATGTTTCATCGGTAACGATTATCAAATCCCGGTTTGATTCATTACACAGTTTTGCCAGAATCGGGGCTTCACGCGCATAGTTCACGACATCTATGAGAATCAGACATTCGTTTGCCTGCTTTGCGCTCTGTTCTTCAGACAAAAGCCATTCAGTCAACATGCTGTCATGAACGGAAATAAACTGTACATCGTTCCGAGCCAACGCCAATCGCCTTGCGCAATCCTCGGCAATTCCTCGAACCGTTTGGAAACCCGTGACATACACGCGATCGGCATCAGCAATGGTGCGCACCAGGCGTATCCACATCGGGGATGCACATTGCCGAAAGACGTCCTGCAGGGCGTCCAGTTCATAATTCAAAATTTCGGTAAAAGGCCTGGGGACGTCGAGTTCAGCCGGAACATCTTCAACTGGATCTCGATTCAATATTTGTTGATGAAGCTCTCTTTTCAGACCGCGCATGCCTTCGTAGCCAAGGCGCCGTAAAAATCGGCTTACTGTTATTTCACTCACACCAACCTTGCTAGCAAGCGACACCCCGGTTTCAAAGCTCAGAGCATCCATATTAAGCAGCATGTATTGAGCAATTTGCGCCTCCCGCCTGGATAATTTCGGTAACTCAATTTGCAAATGCTCTTCAAAGGTTCGAGAGCCCGTTGGAGGAATAGAATCATTCATTTTCATAATCTTCTCTCTATCGTATGACAGAAAAATAACATAACTTGATGAAGATAAATAAATATCATATGCTGATTCATTCAACCGATACAAATTTATCAACAAAATGCCGCTTGATAGAACTTGAAGATCACATCGATACCGGAGGAGATAAAAATGAAACGACAACTATTCACAACTTTTGAACGCGTCACTGTAAAACTTTCCATAGTGACTGTTTGTTTACTGGCATTACCTTTTGCCATTACTACGCCAGCTACAGCGGCGGGCAAGCTCAATATTTACAACTGGGGCGACTACATTAACCCGGACGTATTAACCCGCTTCACTAAAGACACCGGGATAGAAGTAACGCTGGATACTTATGGCACGAATGAGGAAATGCTAGCCAAAATTCAAGCCGGTGCAGCAGGTTACGACATCGTATTTCCATCGGTTCACATGCGAGACATCATGCAGAAAACCGGTTTACTTTATGATGCCAAAGTCAATACATTGAAAGGCTTTGAGAACATCGATCCCGCTAACAAACGCTCCAAGGTCGACCCGGAAAGCTCTTACTGTTTGCCCTATGCATGGGGTGCAGTCGGAGTTTTTTATAACAAACAGGAAGCAGGTGAAATTAAGACCTGGGATGATTTTTTTGCACTGTCTGACAAAGGTAAAAAAATAACCGTGCTGGACGACTTGCGTGAAACGATCGGAATCGCGCTGATTAAAAACGGATACTCGGTAAACACCGGAAACAGCGACGAATTGAAAGAAGCAGAGGCCTGGTTGCTGGCGCGCAAAGACAAAATTTCGGCGTTTTCCTACGACATTGTATCGCTGGTGCAGTCAGGTGATATAGCTGCGGCCCACTGGTATGTGGGAGCAACACTTTACACACTCGAGGAACCGGACAAGCTCGGATTCGTGATTCCTGAAGAAGGTGCGACCATGTACCAGGAAGATATCTGTGTGCTGAAAGACGCGCCCAACAAGGACAGCGCGATCAAGTTTATGGAGTTCTACATGCAACCCGAAATAGCAGCTCTCAATACATTGCAGCAAGTCAATGGCACTGCCAATATGCCTGCTCGCGACCTGCTACCGGCAAATCTCAAGGAAAACCCGAACACTAACCCTCCTCCCGAAGTCATCAAAAAGCTGCAAATTTTTGAAGACCTGGGTAACAACCTACGTAAATACAATCGCATCTGGACAAAGGTCCGCACGGCACAGTGAGGCAAACAGACACGATCGCAGAAGTTAAGGGCGCGGTAAAAAGTTTTGCCGCGCCCGAAGGCGGCAAGGTAAGGGCACTTGACGGAATTTCTCTGGAGATTCTGCATGGGCAGTTCGTCACATTGCTCGGGCCATCGGGCTGTGGCAAAACCACTTTACTTCGGACAATCAGCGGATTCGAAGAGCTCGATGCGGGCGAGGTGCGAATAGCGGGTGTAAAAATGACCAACGTGCCGCCACATCGGCGACCCGTCAATACCGTTTTTCAGAACTATGCTCTTTTCCCACATCTCAGTGTCGATGACAATGTCGGTTACGGCCTCGACGTCTCCGGTGTAGCACGCAATGAACGAGACCGTCGGGTCAATGAAGCACTCGATCGCGTCGGGCTATCCGGATTTGGCTTACGCAAGCCGGATCAGCTATCTGGCGGACAGCGCCAACGCGTGGCGCTGGCACGAGCAATCATCAATCGGCCGAAGCTGTTGCTGTTGGACGAGCCGCTGTCCGCACTCGACCGGAACCTGCGCCAGACGATGCAACTCGAACTGAAGAGCCTGCAAAATGATCTGGGCATTTGCTTTCTCTTTGTTACCCACGATCAGGAGGAGGCGCTGACGATGTCCGATCTTGTCGTTATTCTGAACAAAGGGCAAATCGAGCAAACCGGTACACCGGAAGAACTATACCATCAACCTGCCACGCCTTTTGTCGCAGAATTTGTGGGTGACGGGTCACTATTTACCGGTCGTATTGAAAACACATCAGACCGTCCAGTGCTCAAAACCAACGATGGCCTGTGTCTACCCCTGGGCCGGGATGCACGAGTCGGGGAGACGGCTACACTGCTACTCCGCCCTGAACACCTGAGACTTGCGCCTGACCAGAACGACGAGTCACTCGGCATCCTTGAGGCCACTCTCGAACAATCGGTATTTCACGGCGCCATTCGCAATTACATTTGTCGGCTTAGTAACGGCGCACTGTTAACAGTAGCGCTAGACGCGAGCGACACCGCCTATAAAAGAATAACAACCGGCGATCAGCTGCGGCTCGCATACCCGCGCAACCTACCTTACCTGATCAAACAGTCGGGCAATGGCACTTAATTCACGTACCCGTTCACTGTTATTGCTGCTAAGCCCCGCATCGATTTTTCTGGGTATCTTCTTTCTCGGCCCGTTGATAATAATGGTCATCTTCAGTTTTCTCGAACCCGGGCTTTATGGTGGCGTAGAATGGAATTTCTATCATTGGAATTATGGTCGCATCTTGGGTTGGGCAGATGGAGAATGGGAAGAATTTGACCCCGTCTATGCTGCTATCTTCCTGCGCTCGGTTCGAATAGCATTCATCAACGTCATCGTAACCTTGCTCATTTGTTATCCCACAGCACTCTGGGTCAACGGGTTACCATCACGATGGCGAACGCTGGTAGTTTTCATAATTACCCTGCCCTTTTTTGTGAGTCTGGTCGTCAGATTGTTCTGCTGGGTACTAATACTGCGGCCTAGTGGCTTCATGAACTCTATTTTGCTGGGACTCGGTATTATCTCGGAACCCATCGATATTATTTTCACCGAGACAGCGGTTTTGATTGGCATGGCTTACGTGTTACTACCTTTCATGTTTCTGCCAATCTATGCAAGCGTCGAGAAGCTTGATCATTCTCTTGTTGAAGCCTCTTCTGATCTGGGTGGCGGACCGATACAGACTTTTTTCAGGATCACACTGCCATTGACTTTACCGGGAGTTGCCGCCGGCGCAATATTGGTCTTTATTCCAAGCTTGGGGAATTTCATCGTCCCCGACCTGCTCGGTGGCGCCAAGGTACTAATGATTGGCAACCTGGTCGAGCAGCAGTTTTTGTCAGCACGCAACTGGCCATTCGGATCAGCCTTGTCGGTGACGATCATGCTGGTTATGCTCACCCTGATAATTCTCTACCTGCGGCGCCTGAAGCGTATGGAGATTAACCAGTGAAGCGCTCATGGTTTCGGCATCTGTTAAGTCTGCATGGAATTCTGTTTCTGATATTTGTCTATGCCCCTATTACCGTAGTCGTAGTTTACTCATTCAATAGTCATCCAGTTAACATGATGATCTGGAAAGAATTCACCTTCGACTGGTACTGGTCAATCTTCGGATTTCCCACGGAGCTTAACGAACAGACACTTTACGTCGAATCGACAGATCAATTGCTTGCTTCGGTCAAAAACAGTTTTATCGTCGCATTCAGTACAACTACGTTTGCCACCGTTGTTGGTACCTCGACCGCTTTGGCCCTGTACCGCTATCAATTTCGCATGCAGTCCTTTTACCGAGGCCTGCTTTACATGCCAATGGTGATGCCCGATATCGTACTCGGAATCGCATTGCTGGTGTTCTTCGTTACCTTCGGCATCAAATTGGGATTGATGTCGATTATCGTCGGACACTGTACGTTTCTGGTGTCATACGTCTTCATTGTCGTCACCGCGCGGCTTGCTGGCATGGATCAGAGCCTGGAGCAGGCATCAGCAGATCTCGGAGCAACCCCGTGGACGACCTTTCGACGTATCACTTTGCCACAAATAATGCCGGGGGTGATCGGGGGCGCCTTGCTGGCGTTTATCATATCCATGGATGATTTGGTCATTACCTATTTCATTGCCGGAGTTGATTCGACCACACTGCCTGTTTTTATTTACGGCATGCTTCGGCGAGGCGTGAAGCCGGAGATTAATGCCATAGCGACGCTTATGCTGGTTTTTTCATTTGTCATCGCGTCGCTTGGTCTTTACCTGCGCAGTCGGAAATAGCTGATGTTCTTTACTCTCGAAATCAACCCGGATAAAAAGTCATGACGAAACTGCGCGGACGCGATGCCGGGCTTCCATTTCCAGGTGAAGTCGGCACCCATAACGCGATCACAGACGTGCCCGGCGTTGAGGTTGGCTTTTGTACTCGCATCGAGGGAAGTGAGCCGCTGCTACAAGGTAAAGGACCCGTGCGTAGTGGCGTTACCGCAATCATGCCACTCGGACAACAAGCCGAACCGCAACCCGTCTGGGCTGGCACCTACGCGCTCAATGGAAATGGCGAAATGACTGGCACACACTGGATTCGTGACGGTGGCTACTTTGTCGGGCCGATTTGCATCACCAATACTCACAGTGTCGGTATCGTCCACCACGCGGCAGTCAAATGGATGATCAACACCTACTCGGAAGCCTGGCAAAACAGTCACCTCTGGGCCATGCCAGTGGTGGCCGAAACATACGATGGCTTTCTAAACGATATCAACGGCCAGCATATAACAGAAGCCGACGCTATGGCCGCCTTAAATGCGACGGCACCGGGCCCGGTTGCCGAGG
Source organism: Gammaproteobacteria bacterium (assembly GCA_029862885.1). Taxonomy (GTDB): domain Bacteria; phylum Pseudomonadota; class Gammaproteobacteria; order Arenicellales; family JAOTWM01; genus JAOTWM01. Next base: position 3,654 of record JAOTWM010000174.1, on the reverse strand, counting down.
GAAATGTGGGCGGAGGTACCGGTATGATCTGCTATGAATTCAAAGGCGGCACGGGAACCTCTTCTCGTCGATTCGATATCGATGGACATCCGTATTTCCTCGGGGCGCTAGTGCAGGCAAATCATGGTTTGCGCCCCTGGTTTACCGTGCTGGGCCGACGCGTCGGCGAGGCTTTAACCAATGACAGATTACTCCCTGCTGAACAGGGCTCCATCATTGTCGTGCTAGCCACTGACATACCGATGTCCCCACACCAATTGCAGCGTCTCGCAAAACGTGCAGCTATCGGTATTGGTCGCGGTGGCACACCTGGCGGAAACAATTCAGGTGATATCTTTATCGCATTCAGTACTGCCAACCGTGGTCCCATCCCACAAAAAGCGGATACCTGGCGTAATTTCGACATGATTAACGACGAACGGCTCGATCCGATTTACCTGGCCGCGACCGAAGCAATAGAGGAGTCCATCGTCAATGCAATGTTAGCTGCGCACGATATGACTACGCTGCGCCCACCGGGTCTTGTTTGTCGCGCCCTCGATGCAAACCAATTACGCCCATTTTTTACTTAGGAGCAGCCTGCCATGACATCAGCTTCATCCTTTACACCTGATTCATGGGAAGCCCGTGACTTGCAAAGCATGCTGCATGGTTTCTCTGATCTGGGAACTCTGCATGATCACGGGCCTGTAGTAATAGCTCGCGGTGAGGGAATTTATGTCGAGGACAGCCACGGCAATCGATACATCGAGGGTAATTCAGGGCTCTGGAACGTTGTGGCTGGCTTTGATCACCCACGATTGGTAAATGCCGCCGTTGAACAGATCCGTAAGCTTCCCGCATATCATGCTTTCTTCGGACGGGTAACCGAGCCGGCGGTAGCATTGGCAGAGAAGATGCTGGAGATCGCCCCCGTACCAATGGGGAAAGCATTTTTTACCAATTCCGGCTCTGAAGCGAACGACAGTGTCATCAAAATGCTGTGGATGATCAATCGGGGACTGGGAAGACCCAACTGCCGCAAAATTCTATCGCGCCGTAATGCCTATCACGGTGTTACTGGATTGACCGCAAGCCTCACTGGCAAAGACTACAACAACGCTTTCGGCTTGCCACTCGAGGGCTTTCTGTTTGCCGACTGCCCTCACTATTGGCGATTTGGACAAGATAGTGAGAGCGAAACGGAATTTTCGAATCGATGTGCCCAGAATCTCGAAGCACAGATCGTGGCGGAAGGTCCCGATACGATCGCTGGCTTTTTCGCCGAACCCGTTATGGGGGCCGGGGGTGTAATCCCCCCATCGGAAAAATATTTCGATGCCATTCAACCGGTGCTGAAAAAGTATGGCATTCCGTTGATTGCCGACGAGGTTATCTGTGGATTTGGTCGAACCGGTAACCTTTGGGGATGCCAGACATACAATATCGAACCAGACATCATCGTCGCTTCAAAATGCATGACAGCCGGTTATTTCCCGATGGGTGCCGTTCTGGTTTCCGATGAAATCAACGATAAGCTCGTTGCGGCGGCTGCTGAGTTTGGAGAATTTCCACATGGGTTTACCACAGGCGGGCATCCCGTTGGTTGTGCGATCGCGCTGGAAGCAATCGACATCATTCTGAACGATGGCGTATTCGACAATGTGGTAGCCGTCGCACCCAGGTTTCAGGAACGGCTGCACCAGTTTGCCTCGCACCCGCACATTGGCGAAGCACGCGGTGTTGGCCTGATGGGCGCACTGGAACTCGTAGCTAACAAGGAAGATAAATCGCCGTTCCCGCCAGAACAACCGGTTGCTGAACAGATCGCAAACGTCGCACTGGAACACGGCCTCATATGCCGGCCCATTGGCCAGGCAATCGTATTAGCACCACCGTTCATTATTAGCAACCGGCAAATTGATGAACTTTTCGATAAACTTCAGCGCACCCTCGACCAGGTGCTGCCAGCTTCCTGAGGAATTACCAAAGTGTCGCGTTATCGCATTACAAAGGATGACCTCGTCTACGCCGCCGAATTCAAGCTCAATCCGCTCGGTCCCGCCAGTCCCGGTTTGCAACGAGTTTTAAATGTCCTGCGCGGTGGACCCAAATCTGGCAAGTATGTGCTGATAGTTCGTGAGCCTTTCCGCCGGTGGGTACTGGGTCAACTGCCAGCCGAGCGAGGACAGCCAATTGTGGCACTGGAACATCACGAGTTTACTGATCTCGCAGAAGCCGAATGGACTGTTTTCAAAATGCGCTGGAAGGCACATACCGGGCACGATCTGGGGCATGAGAAGCTATGACCAGAATTCTCGCTTACGCTGATCGAGTGTCGGTAGCGCCCACAGAGACCGTCAAGGTGATGGTGAGTTGCGATCGACTGGAAAGCTACGATGCGCAACTGGTACGCGTGATTCAGGGTGACATCAATCCGGATGGCCCTGGTTACCGTGAAAAACCGGTATCGTTGAATATTGGTGGCCCGTTCCAGGGTCGGTATCAACCGATACACGCGGGCTCTCATGCCGAAATTGCCGATGCCCCTGTCTTGCGTGCGCTGTCCTCTTTTACCCTGCAAACCTACATCTGGCCCACGACCCCTGCCAAAGGCCCGCAGGCAATCTTATGTCGCGAAGACCCCATAACGGGTGCCGGTTTTCGATTATTTCTGGATGAGGCAGGTGCACTGGCATTATCCGTCTCCGTTTCCTTTGAACAGTGCTATCTGGTGTCATCCGATCTAACGCTGCTTGCAGAAAAATGGTACCTGATCAGCGGTAGCTACGATGCTGATAGCGGAATTCTTTGTATTTCCCAGCAACCGGTTATCCAATATCCCAAAGTGAATGACCAGGGCTCGACGACGGCCGAAGCGGCCTCGGATATTGGTTGGAGCAGCGCAGCTTCTGTCACCATTGCGGCTCGTCCTGCCGCGAACCAGTGCATGAAAGAATATTTCAATGGTCGAATTGAAGCGCCTCGAATTTATTCGACCGTGATATCACTGGAGGAAATGAGCAGCCTTCAACCGGCGGAGCGCCCGGACACGATCGCAGCCTGGGATTTTTCTATTGATATCCCAAGCGATCGAATTACCGACCTATCTGGCAATAATCTGCACGGTCGCCTGATAAACTTACCGACTCGTGGGGTCCCGGGCCAGGCGTGGAGTGGTGATGAGCACTGTTGGTCCAACTGCCCGGCACAGTATGCTTCTATACACTTCCACGATGACGATCTCTACGACTGCAAATGGGAAGTGGACTTCGAGATACGCGTACCAGACGATCTCCCCAGTGGGGTTTATGCCGTCCGTCTTTATGCTGAAGACGAGAACTACTACCTCCCATTCGCGGTGCGCGCGCCACGCGGCAGGACAACTGCTCCACTTGCCTTTTTGATGCCGACCGCCAGTTATATGGCCTACGCCAACAACCGTATCGGCATTGACGTGCCTGAAACCGAAATCGTCGCAGGTCGTCTGCTGCAAATGAATCCGATTGATTTGTACATGCAGGAACATCCGGAAATCGGCCTGTGCTTCTATGATCTGCACAACGATGGCAGTGGTGTTTTCTATTCATCCCGACTACGCCCAATTGTCAACATGCAGCCCGGACATATTGGCCATCTGGGTGGTTCCGGCTCAAATGTCTGGCAATTTAACGC
>JAOTWM010000652.1 GCA_029862885.1 Gammaproteobacteria bacterium | reverse complement strand
GTAGTGACCGATCTTCAAAAAAATGCGAGTTTCGAAATGACCGATAAGTCGAAGAGGGTATCTCAACCCCGGGATTTGAAAATGATTGTCGAGAAAGACGTGAAAATCCCGCTGCGCGATGGAGCGATTGTGTACGCAGACATTTTTCGTCCCGACGGCCGTGCCGAACGATTTCCCGCAATCATGAACATCGGGCCCTACCAGAAGGATCGCCTGTGGATTCCTCCGGAAGATCTGGAAGAGAAGGCGAATCCTTATCTCGCCTGGGAGACGGCCAATCCATTGTGGTGGTGCCCGAGAGGATACGCATGCGTACGTGTTGATGCGCGAGGCTCGGGAAAGTCCCCCGGGCAGTCGGATCCGAATTCTTACCAGGAGGCCGTGGATTTCTATGATGCGATCGAGTGGATCGCGCACTTGCATTGGTGCTCGGGAAATATCGGGACACTTGGAGTGTCCTACCACGCAAACTGCCAGTGGCGCGTCGCCAGCCTGCAGCCGCCATCGCTGAAAGCCATCATTCCATGGGAAGGGCGGGCGGATCTTTATCGTGATCAGGCCTATCACGGCGGCGTTTTCGCCCTCGGATTCCTGAACACCTGGATTTCCACCAACATGGCACACAACCTCATAGGGCGCGCCCGGAGCTACAACCCGAATGCTTTCAACAACAACATGCTATGGCAGTGGGGCTCCAACAACCTGGATTCGGACTTCTGGCGGATTCGCAGTGCGCGGTGGGACAAGGTCACCGTCCCGATGTACAGCGTCGGCAACTGGACCGGGGTGGGGCTGCATCTGCGGGGCAATACCGAAGGGTTCATGCTGGCTGCGTCGAAAAACAAGAAGCTCCGCATACACAGCGGGACACATTTCCATCCTTTCCACTCCGAGGAGGGACGGATAGATCAACTGCGTTTCTTCGACTACTGGCTGAAGGGGGTGGACACCGGAATCATAGATGAGCCCCCGGTCAAGCTGATGATACGCACGGGTGGCACGCTCAAGGATTACAAATTTCGTTTCGAGAACGAATGGCCATTGGCGCGTACGCAATGGACCCACATGTATCTGGACCTTGCGACCGACCGTCAGACCCCTGACGGCAGTTGTGAGGGCGCCGTGACCCCTGACGCCCCACGGTCTTCACGCAGCGCGAGTTACGCAGCCAGTCCCCCCTCGCATGCCGGTGTGAGTTCGTCCGCACCCTCGCAGGCGGCCGGAAGCATCGGTCGTACCGGTATTTCTTTCCAAACCGCCCCGCTTGAGCAGGATACCGAAGTCACGGGTCCTGTGGTCCTGGTGATATGGGTTGCGAGCACAACCGAGGACATGGACATTTTTGCCACGATCCGGAACGTCGGCCCGAACGGAGAGGATATTTGGGAGGCAGGCCAGCAAGGCTGGGACCAAGTTCCTGTGACAAAAGGCTGGCTGAGAGCCTCGCATCGGAAAATCGACCCGGAATGGTCGCTGCCCTATCGGCCCTATCATGCTCACAACGAGCGGCAGTGGCTGGAACCGGGCAAACCGGTTGAGTGCCATGTGGAAATATGGCCGACCTGCATGGTGTTCAAGAAGGGGCACCGGATCCGGATCGACATTCAGCCGAGGGACGGTGTCGGCACGTCTGCCTACGGCCATTATCACGCGGACTACAACATTGGTGCCAAAAACACCGTCTTTACCGGGGGGGACAAACAGTCATGTCTGGTTCTTCCGGTAATTCCGCCGAAGTGAACTCGTAGTAATGTCCACTTATTCGAACGACAGCCCGCGGTAGACTTCCGGCATAGGTTCCGTGCCGCCGCTGCTCACATTTCTGTTGATGGTCGTATCAGGTTGGGTCCATCGGCAGCAACTGATCGTCATCGAGTACCTTCAGGCCGAGAATCGATTGCTGAAGGAACGCCTCCGCGGCAAACGCATCCTGTCCTTCCCGAAAACTCGTCAACGGTGAAATCGTTGAGTTTCGGCAGCGGTGAAGCGCATCGTCAAGAGGCTGGTTTTGGCCATATCAGCGGGAGCCTTCGCCCATGTGGCCAGTGTTTGAAGCGCTGCTTGCAGTCGTTTGCACCACAACCAGATCGCGGCTGTCGATGCAGTGGAAGTTCACGTCGTCACGCAACCGCGGCGCATTAAGCGCGCGATTTCGATCTCGCTCCTAGGCTAGGTACGGGACAATACGGCTTGGGACTTTTTGGGACAGTTGGCGGGGAAAATTTGTCACACAGAGCTATTGTTAGATATTGCTATAAATTACAAGACGCTGTTTTAACTAGAGTCGTTCTGTAAGTCATTGTTCTGCTTGAAGGCATTTTCGCCCTGCAAAGTCGCGTACGCCGGTTCGATTCCGACCCCCGCCTCCAGTATTTTCAAGGAGTTACAGTAATAGGTGATTATTGCGGACCACAGGCTACGTGTGCGTATTCAGGCGATAATTACGAATTCGCCAGGGACACGCGAGCAGGATTGCCGCACG
>JAOTWM010000651.1 GCA_029862885.1 Gammaproteobacteria bacterium | reverse complement strand
TGAGGACAGAGTTGAAAAGAGTGGGTTCGATCGCGGAAGATGAAAAGGGCAAACTCAAAGTCGTTAGGCGGAGCGTCATTCCCGCGGACTATACGGATAACCTTATCACGTCGTTGGTTCACGGCGTGTATCCACTTCTCTCAACGGTCGTGCTGAATTCAGATCCCCATGGAGAGCACAACGGCATCCCGCAGTTCACTGCATACTCACGTGGAATTCGAAAAGACGATCTCACGCGGCTTCGTCGAATTAGTTACGACAGATTGGCGGCCGCAGCTGAGTCGTTTGATGACCTCTTTATGGCCTTGGAGTCGGCCGAGGTTCCAAAAGACGTACCAACCGGGAGTGTAGTCTCCGTTGGTTTGTACTATTTTGAAGAACTTGACGAGAATGCGAATTATGAGTGGTAAGCGCGGGTTAACAGAGCTTTCTTACATTCATTTTGTCTCGGAATCCCTTGCCCACTTGTTCGACTCGTAATTCAGCAATGTGATTCCTGACATAGTTCTGACCACGCCAGGCATGTCCGTGATTGAAAGTACGGACGCTGACTTCTGCGCAATCAAGCGCTTAATCTTGGCTTCGAAAGGTTTTTTTGAAAACCGCGGACTCTTAAATTCATTTTGCACCATTTCACCTGGATCCGGTGGGCGCAAAACCGTCAAAAAGTGGACATTAAAAAATATAGTAGATTCAGTATGTTACATAACACCGGTGTCGTGACGGGGGATGAAGCATCTCCAAGTTGTTGACAAAATCGTGATCGTGGTTGTATGTGGGCGCAAGAGCCCATTTCCGGGGGCATCCGTGTCTTGCATACGAAAGCGCTCCAAGATACTTTACATATTGCGCAGGAGATCAAGCGTTAGATGGGGCAAGAAGTAAAAGACCACTTGAGGGCCGCCCTCTCGCTGATGTTTAAGCCATTGATTCGTCTCTTGATTGCGCAGGGAGTGACCCATGCCGAGTTCTCTGAGACGGCAAAAGAAGTTTATGTAGAGATTGCATTGCGCCACTTTGAGTTGGAAGGCCGGGTTAATCGATCAAGGGTGGCAATTTTGACTGGGTTGACTAGAAAAGAGGTTAAAAACGTAATCGACCGGACAATTGAGTCCGGCTACCAAGAAAAAACATACTCAAGGCCGGAGCGAGTCTTAACAGGTTGGTATTCGGATCCAAAGTATCAGGGTCCCTATGGAATTCCGCTGGAATTGCCTTACGAAACTTCGGATAAAGAAACGCCTTGCTTCGTCGATTTGGTAAAACAATACAGTGGGGATATGGCTCCACGACAAATGCTGGATCAACTGGTTGAGGCTGGTTCCGTTATTGAGGTTGAGGGGCGATACAAAGCGGTCAGACGAATTTTTAAATTTTCTACACTTTCACCGTCGCTAATTAAGCGACTCGGGGAAGTCGGTTACAGAGTATTTTCAACAGCTGCAAAAAATATAGACAAGCAAGTCGAAGGAAGCGGATATTTTGACCGAATGGTTTCCGCCGATGACGGATGCACAAAAGAGCAAATAGAGATGTTTAACGATTTCATAAAAGTGCGTGGCCAGGAGTACTTGGAAGAAATTGATGTTTGGTTTTCGAGCCGAAAAGAATTGAATAAACCTGGAGAAAAGAGAGAAGAGACAGGGATGTATATGGTGCATTACGTCGAAGATGCGGAAGATGCAGGCACTTTACGCAAGCTGTTGATTGAGCGAGGAGTGGAATAGAACAAGAGAACTTGAAAATGCAGTAGCGATGATCGGTTGCTCATGTTTTGGACAGCTGGTTTTGCGTTTTCAGGTTTAGAGGGTTGGAGTAAGTTCGAAAAATTGAGGAGCGAAAAATGCGCAACGCAAGAAGCGCCAGAGAATTACTGCCTCTGGGAGCGACGCTTATTGCCGTAGTTACATCAGTGCCGTCGTATGCCGGTATCACCGGCGGTGACGTTCTGGGTATTACGGCTGGCGATGTAGCCGGCATCACGGCTGGTGACGTTCTCGGTATTACCGGTGGCGATGTAGCCGGTATCACGGCCGGTGACGTTCTCGGTATCACCGGTGGCGATATTCGCGTCCTATCCGGCCCGGTCGATTCCATCGACAGAACCAACGGTGTATTCGAGTCCTTGGGTCAAGTTGTTATGGCCTCACAGGGCATGTTGGCCGGCATGAGCGTAGGCGACTACGTGTCGGTTGAAGGCTCGGTTGTTTCGCCGGGCTGGCTATATGCTGACCAGGTTTATGTTTCGGCCGAACGGTATGTCCCGGGCGCAACTGAAGTATTTGTCACGGGCATGCTCTCATCGATCGATTTGGCCAGTGGAACAGCGAAGATGGGTAGCCTGACAATTGATTACACACCCAGCCTCGGTCGCGGACATGCTCCTTCGGGTGCGATGTGGAGTTTCAGCGGTACGATACCCGCGGTGCGCGGTGTCATGCTGTCTGACAGGACTATCAGCAGATAACAGAGCCGTTCGAAAGGATGA
>JAOTWM010000197.1 GCA_029862885.1 Gammaproteobacteria bacterium | reverse complement strand
CACCCCACATCGAGTACGTGATCTCCATCCTCCAGCCCGAGCTGATCCAGAAAATCCTTTGAAGCTCGTCTGCCACCAATATGGAATTCATCAACGGGCGCAAGATCTTCAATCGTTACGGTGTCTCGTGTTTTGCCGAGCTTGGTTACTCCGGACAATATCGCGCTGAGTAAATCACCGTGGGTATAGTGTTCTGTTACCTCGTTATGATCTGACATTGTAAACGTTATCACGGAGTGGGGGAGAAAGGAGAAGTAATCGTCACGGGTCAATCATAACGATCCGCCAACGGCGATGGCAACCCAGCGCCGGAAAGCCAAATAGCAACGGAGCGGTTGTGGCGCACCTGATTATTTCGATTAGTAGGGCTATCAAAGGGTTTTTCTGCACAGCGTTATCTATTCATTTTGCCTCGATATTGGCGACAGAGTTGAACTATGGTATACCTGATCGCGATTAGGTAAGAACGATACTCAAACCAACTATTTTAATGCGAAGTGGAGGATGACATGAAGTTACTGAAGCAATTAGCTGCCGCTTCAATTGTGGCGGCATTATCGATTACCGGGGCCTATGCCGACAAGCTTGATGACGTTATCGGGGAGGGCAAGCTACGTTGCGGGGTGGTCCTTGATTTCCCGCCCATCGGCTACCGCGACGCGAACAACGAGCCGGCTGGATTCGACGTCGAATATTGCAAGGATTTGGCGAAAGCGATGGATGTCGAGCCCGAAATCGTCCCGGTTACGTGGGCGGAGCGTCTGCCGGTTATTGTCAATAATCGAGCCGATGTGGTTTTTGGTGGGACCTCCGATACGATGGAGCGCGCCATGACGGTGGGTTTTACTATCCCTTACGCTATTTATTACCACCAGGCGGTGGTCGGCAAGGACTCCGGTATCGTGACCTTTGAGGATATGAAGGGCAAACGTGTTGCCGCGGCCGTCGGTACGGTTCCTGAAATCGAATTCCTGAAATATGCGGCGAAATGGGGTACCGAAAAACTCTATCAGGGTTATCAGAGCGAAAACGAAGTGTTCCTCGCGGTAGCCCAGGGCAAAGTCGACGCGGGCATCACCACCAATACCGCCGTGAAGCCGGTAGCGGAACAGTACGACAGTATTATTGTCGGGCCACGAATGCCCTGGACCACCGATTACACATCGGTGGTTGGTCCGCGCAAGGATTTCGGCTGGCTGAACTACCTCAACCTATTTGTAACCCATCAGGTTCGTTCCGGTCGCTACCAGGAACTATGGGACAAATTTGTGGGTGGCGAGGCGCCCGACCTACGTATTCCCGGGGTCCTCTACTAATTTAGATTTCTTCGTCGTCCCCGCCCTGCGGCGGGGACGACGCGAATTTGCCGTAAGAGCGAGCAGGTTGGACTACACATTCCATTGGCGGCCTGTAATTCGGAAACTTCCTGATCTTCTGGAGGCGGGGTTGGTGACCATGGAGGTCGCCGTTCTCGCCATGCTTTTGGGTGTGCTGCTCGGTCTTGCGCTGGCAATGGTGCGCATGTCTGGAAATCGATCCGTGACCTGGTTTGCGGTGGGGTGGATCGAGCTGGCGCGCAATACACCTGCGCTGCTGCAGCTGTTCTTTTTTGGATTTGGTCTTGGTGCATTCGGTCTCCACCTCAGTCCGTTCATGATCGTTTTGTGCGGGTTGTCGTTTAACAACGCCGGTTATCTCGCGGAGACGTTCAGGGGCGGCTTCAATGCCGTGCCGCCCACGCAGTTGAAAGCGGCACGTTCCCTCGGGATGACGCTCGGACAGTCCTATATACGCATCGTTATTCCACAGGTATTGCGGGTGGTGTATCACCCGATGACAAACCAAATGGTGTGGTCGGTGTTGATGAGTTCACTCGCCATGCTGGTCGGCTACCGGGAACTGGCGGGGGAGACGCAGTTCCTGGCCTCCAAGACCTACCGAATTTTTGAGTTCTTCCTAGTTGCCGCCGTCATCTACTACCTCATGGTCAAGTTGATCCTTGTCGGTTCAAGGCTATTGAGCTGGCGATTGTTCAGGTACTGATCGGAATAACAGACATGGGATCATCATCGGTATTCACCGGCTTCCAGTTTTCAGACCTCGGCTTCCTGGCCGAGGCCGCCGGACGCACGTTGCTGATATCGGCGCTCGCCATTTCTATTGGCACGTTCCTCGGTTGTATTTTTGGATGGATACTGTCGGTGACGCGTGTCGTCGGCGATGCCACACTCGGCGTGGTTCTCGATGTGTTTCGCAGCGTGCCGCTCATTATTCAACTCATACTGTTCTACAACTTTTTCCCCATTATCGGTTTCGATCTGAATCCGTTCGCCGCCGGCACCGTCGTTCTTGTTTTCTATACCAGTGCTCTCGTCGCTGCCGTCGTAAGGGGCGGCATTTCTGCAACGCCCAGCGCCACACGGCGTGCGGCGCGGTCGTTGGGCATGACCTACTGGCAGGATTTGCGTTACATCGTTTGGCCGATCGGTCTACGAGCGGTGTTGCCGTCCTGGGCCGGAGTTGCGCTAGGCGTGCTCAAAGATTCCGCGCTGGTATCGGTCCTTGGATACGTGGAACTGCTACGGGCTTCACAAATACTGATCACGCGGACCCAGGAGCCATTTCTAATTCTGATCATTGTCGGAGCGTTCTACTTTGCTCTGTCGTTCCCTATATCTCGGTTAACCGCGCGTTTGGAGCGAACGTGGCAATATGATTGAAGTTAAGGGTGTAAGGAAATCATTCGGTGACTTGGAGGTGCTCAAGGGTATCGATTTGGTCGTCGAAAAAGGCGAAGTGATCAGCGTGATCGGTGCCAGTGGTTCCGGCAAGTCCACCATGCTGTACTGCGTTAACGCGTTGGAGTCGATCGATTCGGGGCACATAATCGTTGATGGCGTTGATGTTCACTCCCGCGACACCAATGTCAATCGGCTGCGCACGAACATCGGCATGGTGTTTCAGCAGTGGAACTCGTTCCCACACCTGACGACACTCGAGAACGTAGCCCTTGCGCCACGCATCGTTCTCGGAAAATCCAAGCAGGAGGCGTTGGAGATTGCCCGTAAGCAACTGGAACACGTGGGCCTTGTCGACAAGTTGGACGTCTATCCGTCGCGTATGTCCGGGGGCCAGCAGCAGCGCCTGGCTATTGCCCGGGCGCTCGCGATGGAGCCCAACTATATGCTGTTCGACGAGGTGACGTCGGCATTGGATCCGGAGCTCGTGGGTGAGGTGCTCGATACGCTGCGTTTGTTGAGCGACGAAGGTATGAGCATGATCGTGGTCACGCACGAAATCGGATTTGCGCGCGACGTCTCCGACCGGGTGGCGTATTTCCATGAAGGGAAGATCGAAGAGTTGGGCCCCCCGAGCCAGGTGCTCGATAATCCCGAAAGCCAGCAAACTCGAAAGTTTTTAGCCAATGTACGTTAAGACATTTTCTGTGTATCCGCCCTGATTACCCGCTTAATCAAGTCCGGCTTTAGCCGTTCGGCGCCGCCTGCGTCGGGGCATTATGGCGCCAATCAGAAGCACGGCGGTGGCCGTGAATAGGGCGCCTAGCCACAGTGTGGACAACGCTCCAGTGGTTTTGTGCATAGTTTTAGTTACCCGCGAACCGGTCTTGATGGAACCCACCACAACACCTACATTCTTGCCGTCTTTACTGATCGATTTGACGCCGTCTTTGCCAAACATGCGGGCCAGCGCGTAGGTGCCTTTCGCATCGAGCTCGGCGGCCTTGGCAATCTTGGTTAAATCGCCAGCGCTGTCGACCGAGCCCATGACGCCGCGAAGCGGACCCGGTCCCAAACGTCTTGCGGCCGTGCCGATGTCTGTGAGTACAGCGCTGAGCTCGTCGAACTTGCGGGTTTTCATGGCCTCTTTGCCAATGCGGGTTAACGATACGAGAAATTTACCACTGAGGTCACCGGTGCGCTTCAGCGTCTTTAACAAGGCCGGTGCCCAATCTACATAGGGTGCCAAGGTGGTGGTGAGCCCAATGGCGGACAGCGCGAGAATCAATGAGTCCCCGGAACCGTCGCTGTATTCATTCCAGCCTTGCACGGCTAGGTCTCGAATGTCACCGATGACGAATAGATCCAAGCTGAGACTGCCTAGCATGCTGGCCAGGTCCGTCGGCTCACCGGTTGCGGCACCCTCGGCAAAACGCTGCGCGTTCCCCCAAAAACTGGTGAGTTCTTCGTCCGCCCGCTGCGCCACCAGAGCGGCCTCCGTGTGGTCTCCCAGGGTAGGGTTTTCCACTACGAAGTCGGCCAGCATTTTGGATTCCGCCCAGCGGCCATCGTGTGCGAGGCGTCGTGCTTCAATCACCGGATCTTCCGGGAGCAACAGCGAGCCTTCCATCCGATTCACCAATTGCTGACCCGAAAGGTAACAACAGCCGCCCGCGACGACAGCCAGGATCAACCGCGTTATGCCCATAACTTTCTGCCCCTTAGCCTGAGCATTAAGCTTCTTCTTTACTTAATTATCGCTGTCTGGCTCCGCATCGAGAATTTCATAACTGTGGGTGACGTCGACGCCACCGTCCATCAACATGCGGGTGGCTGAGCAATATTTTTCTGTTGATAACCGTACGGCACGTTCCACCGCGGACTCTTTCAAGGCCTTGCCCGTTACCACGAAGCGAACATGAATTGTGGTGAAAACCGCGGGAATGCTCGAGGACCGTTGTGCCTCAAGCTCGGCGCGGCAGTCGACCACGTTCTGGCGCGCCTTTTTGAGTATCGTCACGACATCGAAAGACGAGCAACCCCCAAGTCCGATCAGCACGAGTTCCATAGGTCGGATACCCATGTTGCGCCCACCGTGCTCCGGCGAGCCATCCATCACCACACCGTGGCCGCTGCCGGATTCACCGACAAACATCACATTATCGATCCACTTCACTGTCGCTTTCATCACTTATATCGCTCGCGTTGCCCGGAATTTTGCGGGTCTTGGATTGTGGTTGGCTAAAGTGTGACTCGTTACCGAATATTCCGTGTCGGGTTCCCTGGAAATATCAGAGATAATGTCGCGAGATTATTTCGGGATTGTACGGCCGAATATTGGGCCAATCTTGGTGTTGTATGACGACGAACATTTTAATAAATTCGCCGCGCCGTGATCGTAGCCTCATTACTCTTGATTGTTTCTGCTTGGGTCCAAATTTCGACCGGGGTATAGGCAGTGTAAAGCCCCTGAATTGTGTTGGAAACTCGCAATCTTAGCGGGTGAGGCAATTTAGTAGTGATTTCACGAATGTCTGGATGTCCCGAATAGGGCGTCCGTAGTCTTACGTATAGGCAAAAGCGGGTACAGTGTCCTACTATCTCTGTACGGCCACTTGCTCGGCTAACACCAACAAGGGATGAAATGCCACTGTGATCATCATGGTGGTGTTGTTGATCAGAACAATCAGCACCTGTGAATGATCCCAGATAAACATACCAATCTGGAGGTGCTTCATGACAACGCATGCCTGGGCCGAGCCCTACAAGATCAAGATGGTCGAGCTCATCAAGATGACGAGCCGAGCAGACCGTCTCAGAGCCATTCGTGAGGCCGGTCACAACACGTTTCTACTCCGTTCCGAAGACGTCTATATCGATCTGCTAACCGACTCTGGTGTTGGCGCGATGAGCGACCGCCAATGGTCGGGAATCATGATGGGCGACGAGGCCTATGCCGGCAGTCGGAATTTCTATCACCTCAGAGACACGGTCGAGGAGTATTACAGTTACCGCTATACGGTTCCTTGTCATCAGGGCCGCGGTGCCGAAAACATACTGAGCCGGCTCTTAATCTCCCAAGGGGATTACGTGCCGGGCAACATGTACTTCACGACGACGCGCCTGCACCAGGAATTGGCAGGCGCAACATTCGTGGATGTCATTATCGACGAGGCACACGACGCTGAATCTGAACATCCATTCAAGGGCAACGTGGACTTCGACAAGCTGGATGCTCTGGTCGACGAGGTTGGTGCAGATAAGATTCCCTACGTCTGCATGGCGACCTGCGTCAACATGGCGGGCGGTCAGCCGATCTCGCTCGAAAACCTAAAGCAACTGCGCTCCTGGTGCGACAAGCACAGCATCATGCTCGTTCATGACATGACTCGGGTTGCAGAGAATGCGCACTTCATTCAGCGCCAAGAAAGCGGTTACAAAGACAAGACGATTCGCGAAATCGTCTACGAAATCTGTGCGCTCACCGACGCAGCCACAATGTCATCGAAGAAAGACGCGATGGTTAACATCGGCGGGTTCCTGGCGATGAACGATGAGAAATTCTATGAGAAGGCCTGTGGCCTGGTGGTCGTCTATGAGGGCCTCCATACCTATGGTGGCATGGCTGGGCGCGACATGGAGGCGCTCGCGATCGGCATTACAGAAAGTGTTCAGGATGATCATATCCACGCGCGCGTTGGTCAGGTGCACTATCTTGGTCGCAACCTCAAAGACGCAGGCATACCGATTGTTAATCCAATAGGCGGCCACGCCGTATTCCTGAATGCAAGCAAGATGCTGCCGCACATTCCACAGGAACATTTTCCGGCGCAGGCCTTGTCGGCGGCCTTGTATGTCGAATCCGGAGTGCGATCCATGGAGCGGGGCATCGTCTCTGCCGGTCGTGACAAAGTCACAGGTGAAAACCACAAGCCCAAGCTGGAACTGGTTCGCCTGGCGATACCGAGAAGGGTTTATACGCAGGCGCACATGGATGTAACTGTCGGCGCGGTCGAGGAAGTCATGGAACGGCGTGACGAAATCAAAGGCTTACGGTTTACCTACGAACCGGAAATGCTGCGATTCTTCCAAGCGCGATTTGCGCAAGTTGACTGAGGCATGTTCTGACCCAGACAAACGAGGCGTCAGCGTTTTATGAAGACCATTATCGAGCCGTTCAGAATCAAGATGGTGGAACCCATCAAGTTGACAACTCGCGAGCAACGCGAGCAACTGATTGAAGCAGCCAAATACAATCCGTTTCTGTTGCGCGCCGAAGACGTCATCATTGATTTGTTGACCGACTCTGGGACCAGTGCGATGTCGTCCGAGGCCTGGGCTGCAATGATGCGCGGCGATGAATCTTATGCCGGTGCGCGCAGTTGGTTCCGCTTTCGCGATGCCGTGAAAGATATCTTCGGCTTTGAGCAGATCATCCCGACTCACCAGGGGCGCGCGGCCGAGCACATCCTGTTCGGTGTCATGGTGCACCCGGGTTGTATCGTTCCAAATAACACGCACTTCGATACGACTAGAGCGAACATCGAATTCAATGGTGGTGAGGCACTGGACTTGCCGTGTGCCGAGGCCACGGACCTCGACTCCGATTTCCCGTTCAAGGGCAACATGGATACCACCGCATTGGAAGAACTCGTCGCCGACAAAGGCCCGGAAAAGATACCATTGATTATGGTTACCGTGACCAATAATTCCGGTGGCGGCCAACCTGTTTCGATGGCGAACATTCGCGAGATCAGCCGGGTTTCGCGGGATGCCGGCATTCCCTTTTACATCGACGCCTGCCGTTTCGCCGAGAACGCACACTTCATCAAGCGACGCGAACCCGGCTTTGAAAATACCGCCACCATCGATATTGCCCGTGAGATCTTCAGCTACGCAGACGGGTGCACGATGTCGGCCAAAAAGGACGCCTTCGCAAATATTGGCGGATTCCTATGCACCAACGATGCCGAGTTGGCGCACCGCGAGCGCAATATTCTGATTCTGACCGAAGGATTTCCCACCTACGGCGGATTGGCCGGGCGCGATCTCGACGCGATCGCCGTCGGCCTGTGTGAGGTTCTGGACGAGCATTATCTCGATTATCGGCTGCTGTCCACACGTTACGTCGTCCAGCACTTGCTTGATTCGGGCATTTCGGTTGTTGCACCCGCGGGCGGCCATGCCGTCTATCTCGACGTCCGCCGCTTTCTGCCGCACATAGAACCGCTGCAGTATCCGGGTCAATCATTGGCCGTGGAATTGTACGTAGAGGCAGGCATTCGCAGCGTTGAAATAGGCAGCGTGATGTTTGGGCTCGATCCGCATACGGGGAAGGAACGCCCCGCCCGTCTTGAGCTGCTACGTCTCGCCATTCCCCGTCGCGTCTACACGCAAAGCCACATGGACTACGTGCTTGAAGCGATAAGCCTCGTATGGCAAAGACGCAGCGAAATCCGAGGCATGCGCATTGTACGGGCACCGCAGTTTCTGCGACATTTCACAGCCGAATTCGACTGGGTCTGAGCGAACGAGAGACGCAATTCATGCGGTCGAGTGTCGTCAACACGAAATCGTAGTCGTTCGGTTCGTCGTCGGCGTTTCCTTGCTCGTGATTTCGCGCCACTTATCCGGAGCAAGATCGGGTAAGAATGCGTCGCCCTCAATATCATCTCCGGACGGATATAAGATCGAAATGCTGGAATCGCTATCCTGACGATTAGGATATACTCGCCGCGTAACATCCGTGTGTGCTGAGAACGGAGACTAAACATGGATAGTTAATTTTCCCATATAGGAAAACTCGCAATGACTTTTACTAGGGCTCTGGGTAACGGCTCTTCGATGAGCGAAATTGGACATAAGAACGCCCGCATAAACAAAGACTTAATATCAAGACTGAAAGAGGAATATTCAATGATAAGACAATTATTAGCAACCACTTTACTAGCCGCAATGACGGTGACCGCTGCCGCGGAAGAAATCAAGGTCGGGATTATCCTCGGGTTTACCGGACCGATCGAATCCTTAACTCCAGGCATGGCCGAAGGTGCGGAAATGGCATTTAAAGAAGCGTCTGACTCCGGCAAGCTTCTGGGTGGCAAGACAGTAAGCTCGATTCGGGCCGACTCAACTTGTGTTGATGCTGCGGCCGCTACCGCGGCTGCGGAGCGATTAATTACCGCGGACGGCGTTGCCGCCATC
>JAOTWM010000650.1 GCA_029862885.1 Gammaproteobacteria bacterium | reverse complement strand
CGGGTTGAAAGTGGAGCTCGAATTCTCGCCGCTGGAGAGCTTCCCGGAGGGCCTTCTCGAACGAGATTCGGTTGATCGCCTGCGCGCGCGCCACCTCGAGAACATCGTCATGTTTCGTGCTCGCTGTCCCATTAGCGGAGCCGTCTCCTTGCGAACCAAACAATGCCTGATTCTGCGTCACTCGGAAGCGATTCAGTAGCAGACGCAGCAACAGATTCACCAGCGGATGGGTTTGATTGACCAGTTTCTGAAGGTGCTCGGCGCTGATGGGCATCACCTCGGTATCGCACAGAACCGTCGCCGTGGCCGAGCGCTCATGGTCGCCGAGACACGCCATTTCGCCGAACACCTCTCCCGGACCCAGTTTTCCCAGAGTGATCTTCTCACCGTTGACCAGGCGGGAAATCTCCACCAGCCCCGACTCAATCAAATAGGCATGCCCCTCGGCATCGCCTTCCTGAAATACGACGGAGCCGTTTGTGTAGGTAATCGTAGAAAGATGCTCGCCGAGTATCTTGGCGAGCTCGTCGGCGAGACTTTCTGTTTGAGGCGCAAGAATCATTTGCAGCTCATCCGTAGGCTACGTCATTTGCCTGAATATCGCCCCAGCGCCTGACGCAGTTGCGGCCGCTGTTTTTCGCTTCATAAAGGGCCTTGTCCGCCTGATCTACAAGCTGAGCGGGATCCGTTGTTCCGTTGTCCAGCGTGCTAACGCCAAAGCTCATGGTCACGGGTCGGTCGAGCAGGTCGGAGCGTGATCGGCTGAACGTGGCTGCAACGAGACTTCGTAGCCTCTCCGCAATCTCCATCGACTTTCCGGCGTCGACGCCGGGGAGGACGATGCAAAACTCTTCCCCGCCGTAACGGCCGAGTAGGTCAACGCTTCGCAGCCCCATGCGCAGCGCGTCGGCAATTTCCCGGATAATTTTGTCGCCCATGGCGTGCCCGTAGGTGTCGTTTATCGATTTAAAGTGGTCGATATCCGCCATGACACAAGTAAGCGGAAGCGCATCTACACATGCGTTTTTGACTTCCGCCTCGAGCCGCTCGAAGAATGAGCGTCGATTAAGACAACTGGTAAGCGTATCCCGGGTAGCAAGGATCTGAAGCTTCTCGTTCTGGCGCCGGACTTCCCCTCGGGACGCGTCCAACAGACGGAGCATCCTTTCGAGTTCCTGATTTTTCTTCTCGAGCTCGGTGACGTCATCGAAGGTGCTCAACACACCCCGCATGTTGCCACGATCATCAAGAATTGGTGATGCATTGACCATGAATGTGCGAGTGCTGTCCTTGTCAATCTCCAAAGAAATTGTAACTTGGTTTTGTTTTCCGCCCTCGTTAAGAACGCTGCTCCACGGCAAGGTTGGCGCCGCCAGGCTGGTGCCCGGAACGGTCCAATCCAGATCGGAGAGCTTTCGTCCGAGAAGCGAATTAGTCGGCGCACCCACTCTTTGCTCGAAAGCAGTATTGGCCATTACGATCCGAGCGGTCTCATCCATCAGAACGACGCCTTCTGAAAGCACGTTCAACGCCTGCTTGACACGTGCGGGGATCACAGATGAGGGATCGAGATGGGCCAGAGTTCGACGAAGGAATATCAGGTAGGCGACGAAGCTGATAACTCCGATGAAAAGGATCAATCTAACCAGAGGGTGTTTAAGAACCTGCAAAAATCCAGAGGGCGCCAGCGGCGTGAAGCCAACCTCGAGCTTGCCCCAAGGCCTCGAACCGTTATAAAGCGTTACCTGGACATGGGTGGGCGTTGATTTGTCGTCGGATACGTCGGCCCAGTGCCTTTCATGATCACCCACTGTTACATTGGTGATTCCTCTTGCATCGCGCAAGGCGATTGATACGACCTCGTCGTTTCGCTTCGAAAGCGCCTGTATGGTGGTCGTAATCGAGTCAATATCGTTATTGCGCAAAAGCACGCTCAACTGGATAGCGAGACTCTCGGTGAACTTTTGCCTCACATCAAGGGCGGCCTCGAGCCGCGCCCGACTAAAGCCAAAGATCGCGTCAGCCGCGAGCAGAATGCTGATGGTGAGCAGCGCAAGGCCGATGCTGATGCGGGCAATGGGAGAAAGCTTGCTCATCGCTTCTTGCCGCGGTCACGCTTGTTTGATTTCGAGTGATCAAAAAGCGACTCGATGTCTTTTTCGTCATCCGACATTTCGGACTGGGCGCGCGTGGTCGCACCATCTTTGCGCTTCCGTCTCTTCTTTCCTGCCAGAATGGGCAAGGGGTCGAACTTGGTCCACATGGGCATGGACGCCAGCGCGCTCGCAAGCAGGGTACCGGAGCTGATAAGCCAGCTTATATAGCCCACCGTGAGCGACAGGCCGATGCCTCTGGATACATTCAGAATGATCTCGCGATGCATCGTTTGCAGCTCCGCGACGTCCCGCATCTCCAATCCCATATTGTTCAGGGATGTCCAAATGGAATCGCTTTCGGTGATTGCGTCGGTACTTTCGACACGCTCTGCGACGCTTGTT
>JAOTWM010000649.1 GCA_029862885.1 Gammaproteobacteria bacterium | reverse complement strand
CCATGAGCGCCGGCCGACTGGCAAACAAAAACCGGAGCGGGAACGGCACACTGAGCACCCATTGGCGCATCGGTTCAAAAGGCAAAACTTCATCCACCAGGTGTGCGGCGCTTTCCGCCATGCGCCGCGCGCCGCAACTGGGGCAGACAAAATCGCCGGGAGCGATTTTGAACAGCCGAAGGCTGGCCCGAAGGGCGGAGGGCAGGATGCCCGGAGTAGCCCGCGGTGTTTACAACTGAACGCCACAAGGTGTTCAGCATGGCAGGTGTCGCAGCGAACCCGCAGGACAAATCGGCAGGATAGCCGATTTGCACGACCGAAGGTCGCCCGACAGGGTGTGGCACAGGGGATGTGCCACATGAACCCATGTTCCAGACGGCCGCATTTGAGGTAATCGTCAAATTCCCGCTGTACATACTCAGGCAGTACCGTGCCCCGGGCGGCCAGATGGGCGGTAAACGCCGGGTAATGCTGTTCGATGATTTCGTAAAGAAGTGTTTGTTCCGGCTGGTGGCGCTGATAGCGGAAACCGCCTGATCCCTTGTCGGCACTCCTTGCCGCACGCTTGCGTGTCATGACCTGCGTCCTTGCGAGACTGTTTTTTTGTATGGGCTATCCTGTTAGCTCCATAGACGGCAAAATGTTCACATGAGCGAGAGCCACGAGTCCCCCGTTGCAGGACGAGAGTACCCCAGGACATGGAGTCAATTCATGGACTGGTTCCATAGTGAACAAGCCTGTCTTGACTATCTGGAGCGGCTGCGGTGGCCGCAAGAATTCATCTGTCCGACGTGCGGAGTCATCGGCGCGCCTATCAAAACTAGCCGAAATCGGATTGTATGTCAGAGTTGCAAACACCAGACCAGCGTGACAGCGGGAACCATCTTTGACAAGACGAGGACACCACTCAAAGTGTGGCTGGCTGCAGCGTGGTACATCACCAATCAGAAACATGGAGTCAGTGCTTTGGGGTTACAGCGCGTGCTGGGTCTTGGGAGCTACCAGACTGCTTGGACCATGTTGCATCGCTTTCGCCGCGCCATGATTCGCCCCGGCAGAGATTTGCTCAAAGGGCTTGTAGAGGTTGATGAAACGTACATAGCCATCGGTGACAAAACCCAGCCTTTCAAGGCGAAGGGGCATAAATCTCACACGGCCAAGACCCTTGTTGTCATCGCCATTGAGATGCTGGAACCCAAAGGGTTCGGGCGTATTCGCTTACGGCGCATACTCGATGATTCTGAACGTCAGGTCATCCCTTTTGTAAAAGATGTCATTCAACCCGGGACCACTGTCCATACGGATGGCTCGGCTGCGTACCGGAGCCTCAAGGATGAAGGCTATATACATCGGAGAAGCGTCATGCTCGGATCGCAAACCCCTGCGCATGTCTCCATGCCAGGTGTTCACCGGGTGGCTTCGCTTATCCACCGGTGGCTGCTTGGAATACACCAAGGTGCTGTGCAACCTTCCCAATTAGACCACTACCTTGATGAGTTCGTCTTTCGCTTCAACAGGCGAAAATCGTTGTCACGCGGCATGCTGTTTTATCGGTTGCTGGAACAGGCCGTTGTGACTGCACCCGTGACCTATCAAGACGTTATCAATCAGCCGGTAACCTAGCCTAAGGAGCTAACAGGATAGCCCATTTTTTTGTACAGTATAGCGAGGATTGATCAATCATCCGACTGTCAGTCCACTTCGCGGTCCCTCCCACCTCGGTCGCCCTGCCCTATGCAATCTTGCTCGCGCTGGCGATGACGGCCGCAAGCATCACAGACAGTCAAGAATAAAATCCCCCGCAGTTGAAACAGGCTTTTTCATGGAAAAAATGGCTTGCTCTCGGCAAGCTCTGCATAAGCTTGGAAGCAGACGGTATCGCCATGAAACGTCCAATTTTCGCCCTATTACTCACGACCTTGCCTTTCTCGACACATGCCGACCGAGATGGTGAGCGGGCAGCGCTTGCGCGGTTGATTCACGAAATCGAGGCGCTCACGCCTATCGTGAGAGAAGCGGAAATGCAAGCCGATTCCGGTGCGCGGATCCGCTTTCAATACGGGTGGCTGCAGCTGGATTTGGACCGCATCAAGTTGGGCATCCGCGAACACCTCGACGCGCCGCGGGCGGAGCCGAGAACGTTTCCGCCGCTCAAGGGCGATTACCGGCGTTAGGCGGGTGTTGGTGGCCAAATTCGCTCCCGGCGAATGCCGGCATTTCATCCATCCCTGGGGGTCAGTCGCAAAAGTGTCTCGTTGGAAGACAAATATGGTACATCGATGAACCAAACTCAATTGAATGCGTTCCAGGGAGGGGCCGGTGTCGCGGCCGCCGATTTGACACTAGTGATCGCCGGCGTGACGGCGATGCTGTTGTTGCTATGGGTCGCCTGGGTCGGATTGGCGCAGCTGAAACTGTGGCAGTCGAATCAAGCCACCCTCTACGACCTCACCTGGAACATCGTCCGGGCCACGATCATCGCGCTGCTGCTCGGCTATC
>JAOTWM010000135.1 GCA_029862885.1 Gammaproteobacteria bacterium | reverse complement strand
CGGAGCAGGGCCATGGGGAAGACGTCGACCACCGCAGTGACATATACAGCCTTGGCGTTATCTTCTACGAGATGCTGACCGGCAAGAAACCTTTTCGTGCGGACACGGCCATGGGCATTATTTATCTGCATGCTCAGGCGCCTGTTCCGTTATTGCCGCCGCGTTTTGCCGAGTACCAGGCATTAATCAATATGATGTTGGCCAAGAAACCCGAAGACCGCCTGCAGTCGGCCGACGAGGTCGCGGAATGGGTGTGACGTCGGAAACGCCTGCTGCGATTGCGGAGTTTCTCGACGCAGCAACGCCGGAAGAGTGGGTGCACAAGGCGAAAGATCATTTGCCGGAGATGCTGCTCGACCACGCGAACTGTGAATTGAAGGCAGCGTCGACGGCGTTGGGGTTTCTGTATCGCTACCCGGATCGCAGCCAACTGGCACAGCGTATGTCGCGGCTGGCTCGCGAGGAGTTGCGTCACTTCGAGCAGGTACGCTCTATCATGGACAAAATGGGTGTGGCATTCGAACGTCTGTCGGCGTCGCGCTATGCGGGAAAGCTGCGTGAAGCTGTGCGCGAAGACGAGCCGCACAAATTGCTGGATATGTTACTGGTGGGTGCGTTGATCGAAGCGCGGTCTTGTGAACGCTTCGCAGTCTTGGCACCGCATCTTCCTGAAAAACTCGGTAAGTTTTACAACGGCCTGCTGGCGTCAGAAGCGCGGCACTTCGAGCATTACATTGCGTTCGCGAAATCCGAGTGTGGCGTTGGCGAAGATGATATCGATCGCCGCCTTGAAGAACTCAAGGCAATCGAAGCAGCGCTGATTACCGATGCGGATCCGCAATTTCGCTTCCACTCGGGAAAACCAATGTAGGAGCGGGCCATGCCCGCGATCGCGCCCATGGCACCCAAATGGCATAAAGGCGCTCCTACCGCGGCATCTCTTCGAGGCTGGCGCCCCTCGAGGTCCACCTGACGACGCTGCCCTGGGTATACCAGTCGCCCAACACAATCCGCTGAGCCTTGCGGCCATCAACATCGACGACATGAACGGCGGGGCGATGCGTGTGACCGTGCAGCAAAATATCTACCTCGAAATGCTGGATGACCTTCTTTACGGCGTCCTGATTGACGTCCATTATTTCCATGCTTTGATTGATCGTCCGCTCCAGGCTTTGCCGACGCGCTTCGTCTGCCATTCTCAATCTGTCTTTAAGCGGTCTTGCAAGAATGGATGCTTGCCAGTCAGGATCACGCGTCATCTTGCGGATGCGTTGATATTGCACGTCATCGGTGCACAGCACGTCGCCATGGCTCAGTAATACCTGCTGGCCATACATCGGGACTTTGTACGGGTCCTTGAGAATTTCGATACCGGTCTCATTGGCGAAGCCTTTGCCAATCATAAAGTCACGGTTGCCGTGCATGAAATACACCGGGATGCCACTATCAACGAGCTTGCGTAAGGCGCGTTTGATCGTGAAGTAATGCGTGTTCGGATCGTCATCACCGACCCAGGCCTCAAACAGGTCGCCCAGTATGTAGAGGTCATCGGCCTCGCTGGCGTCTTGCTCGAGAAACGTCAGAAACTGCTTGGCGATGTCCGGCCGCTCGGCTTCGAGATGAAGATCAGAAATGAAAAGTGTTGTCATAGTTTCTTTATTTGAAAGTGTATCGAGACATTTTCTTTATAACGATTGGCACCATAGGTACATCGGAGCCAAACGGCCCGGCTGGTCCGGTCTTGACGGTGGCAATCTTGTCGACAACGTCCATGCCTTCAATGACGAAGCCGAAAACCGCATAGCCCCAGGATCCGCCTGTCTTGTTCGGGTCGAGCCTCTCGTTGTTGCCGACATTAATGAAGAACTGTGAATTCGCGGAGTGTGGGTCGCCGGTGCGGGCCATTGCGATCGTGCCGCGCACGTTGCTCATGCCGTTGCCGGATTCGTTTGGAATCTCGTCATCGCTCTCTTTGAGCTTGTAGTCGGGCGTATGACCGCCGGCCTGGGCCATGAACCCGGGGATGACGCGGTGAAAAATCGTGCCGTCATAGAATCCACTGTCGACGAGCTTGAGGATGTGCCCGACCGTGATGGGCGCCTGTTTGCCGTCGAGTTCGAGGACAATCGTGCCCTCTGTCGTGACAATTTCGATATACGGGTGCGCAGGCACTTTATCCGCGGCCAGTGCATATGAGAAGGAAAGCCCCAGAATTAGGGCGATCAGGGTGTTTTTCATGGCTGCCTCAAGCGATTAAGGGGTGAATCTGGGCACAAGATAGCAAATTGTGAGGAGCTGCCCCAGCAAGCGATACAATTCATTGACTGGCCTCGAACCCGCCCGTATTATCGTGCCCCCGCGAGCTCCGGCCCTGGCCGGAGCACCGCGTGGAAAAATATCTGGCATCGGGGCATGGCGCAGCCTGGTAGCGCATCTGCTTTGGGAGCAGAGGGTCGGGGGTTCGAATCCCTCTGCCCCGACCAATATTTTGTTCCGGTAGGATAGTCGGATTGAATGCGCCCGTAGCTCAACCGGATAGAGCACGGGATTTCTAATCCCGGAGTTGCAGGTTCGAGTCCTGCCGGGCGCGCCAAGTCGCACAACGCAGAGTAAGATTGGTAAGCAAGTTCAATGGTGGGCGTAGCTCAGTTGGTAGAGCCCCGGGTTGTGATCCCGGTCGTCGTGGGTTCGAGTCCCATCGTCCACCCCATTTTTTGCTGGGTCTCGCAATCATGCACCTGATCCAGTAACGCCTTCACTTCATCGGCCGGCGCTTCGTCGGAATCGCTGCCGGCATCAAAAACGACGCGCCACATGCCATCGTCATGCAATCGCCAGACAGAATTGAACGTACCCCAGTGTTCGGTTTCGACGCCTTCGTCATCATGCGTGATCATTCGGTAGGGGCCGCGCGTTAAGGCAAGCTTGCCGTCCTCAAGCACCTCGACGAACCGCGGCCGCCACTTGATTAAGGGGCCGTCTTCGGCAAAGAACGCCGCCCATGCCTCGGCGATGGCTTCGGGTCCGTGCAGTGCGGAATTGCCGACGAACCTCGCGTCAGCGTCGATGAATAATGTGAAGGCAGAGAGGTCCTGGGCTTCGACGGATTTGCTGAATGCGATCTCTCGACAACGGACCTCATCCACCGCGTCGGCAAATGCTGTGCAGGTCAAAACGAGAGCCGACAATATAATCAGCAATTTCATTTTGCGTTCTCCCATTTTTTGCTAATATCGCGCGTCCAGTAGGCCTTTAGAACAGGCTTATTGGAAAGATTCAATGCGAGTCAAAAAAGTGTGGGCCTCTAGCTCAGTTGGTAGAGCATCGGACTCTTAATCCGCTGGTCCGGGGTTCGAGCCCCCGGGGGCCCACCATTTTGTTTGATGTTTTGTTCGACCGATTGACTAAATCCGATCTCGCGACAGCGTAAGTCTCCGGCCAGCAATGGGCCGGAGCTGGCTCTGCGCTTGAACAACGGAGTGTCCGTTTTACGCTATTTCCTGGCCTCGATCAGGGGAACACAGGCGGATCGCAGCTTCGGCAGAACCCATCCGCGTGGAGATGGCAGGAAGCCGTGCAACTTCTACCCGTATTGTGTTCGGTCCGATCGTTGAAACACACTTCCGGTTGCGTAGCGAAATCGGAGCAAATGCTGTTGTTCCCGAGCCTTCGGTGGCAGACCTCGCAGATGCCGTCCTTTTCGAACCCCTGGGGGCTGGTTGAACTGTTGCCTGCATGCCAAGCATTCCCGGTGGCATGGGAATGCTCGTCAAGCCCCGGATTCAGGCAGATTCCCGCACCGCTCCCGGGATTACAGTCCGCGTCCACGTTGCACGCGGACCCGGGGTTGGCGCTGCTGTCATCGCAAAGTCCCATATCGCCGCCGATCGATTCGAACACCACGTCAAACAGCCCGATTTGCTGGAGGTCCACGCAAATATCCGTGCCACCGCAATCGGCGACCGTGTCACACGAGGTCGTCCGCCAGGACTGGCCGCCGGTGGAAGCCCGGCACTGGCCGCTTGCCCCCTCCCGCTTCGGGATGACGATCCCCGCCGTGGCCCGCTGCTCCTCCAGATGGGCTCCCCAGACATCGACCTGTGCGCCGGACGGGGCGCCGTCCGAGCTGTCATCGTCCACCCCGATGGAGACGGTAATCTGGGTGGAAGGCGCTGGGATAGCCGGAACGTTCTTCTTCAGGAAAAAACGTTCCCAGGACGTGGTCACTTTCGCCTTCCAGGTGGCCGTCCATGCTGCCGAGGCCGCGTCCGTGCCGTCGAACATCTGGATCTCGACCTCTTTGTCGGCGCTGGCCTTAAGCCAGACCCAGAAGTTGAATCGCCGGCCCGCCGTGGAGGCGGCGTCGGTGTATGTCTGCCGGACGTGCGCCGGGGCATTGCCGTCAGCCGTAAATGTCTGGGCCGTGGACGATGCCACGATGGCGTTGTTCATGGGGTCCGTCGTCGCGTTGAGCGCGATGGTCACGCTGGTCTGGGTCCAGGCGGACAGATCGAAACGGTTAGGCTCGGTGAGCAGGTTGGTGTTGGCCATCGTTCCGACCAGCTTGATGTTCACGGCGGGAACGGTCACACCCTCGTCTGTGTGATCGGCACCGATCCAGTTGGAGAGGTTGTCATGTGGATCGTGGCACTGGCGGCAGGTCCACCGGAAGGCCGGATAATCTGCGTTGGCCTTGTAGTTCTGATGCGGCGCCGCGCAGCCGCGCGGTATCGTCGGGTCGCAGGCGCTACCGCTCGGGCCATGGCAGGATACGCAGATGGCCTCGAGCCTCGCGGCTACCTTCAACACCGCAAATCCTCCCCCACCGTGAACAGCGTGACAGAAGCTACATTCGTGGGGCTCAGCAAGGGCCTGGGCCGGCCGGGGCGCCAGGGTACTTCCGGCGATGAAAATCACCAACGAAGCAGAGAGCGTCACGAAATGAATATCCCACCGGGTCATGGAACGAGCCCTCCCTGTTTAAAAACCTCCACCCGGGCCGGGTTGGCGCTGGTCACGTACACATCCTTGGTCGCATCGTCGACCAGGACAGCCGTCGGGGCGAAAAGCTCGCCTGGATTCGTACCAAGCTTGCCGAGTGTGCCGATGCCCTTCAGGGTGGTCCGGTCGAAAATCAGGACCTGGCCGAGCACGCCGTCGACGACAAATATCCCGCCCGGGATCACGTCAACGCCCATCGGCCGGCCGAAATCAAAGCCGGAAGAACTCTCCTCGCCCACGATCTGGCCCTGCAACTCCCCGGCGAAGTCGAAGATATAAATGCGGCCGGGACCGCCACTGAACGAGCCAAACGTCCCGTGGTCGGTGATGAAAACCTCTTGGGTCGTATCATCCACCGCGATGGCGGTCGGGGTTTCCAAGATTGACGGATCGTTGGGAAAGGTACTCTCCAATGTGCCATCCAGCCGGAACACCTTGACCACTTTACTCAGCTGGTCCAGGACGAACACTTTCTCCGCTGTTTCGGCAATGGCGAGATCGACGGGTTTCTTTACGTGCGCATCACTGTTATTTAAGCCCAAGGTATAGGTGGGTTTTTTCTTGAGTTTGGAATAGTCCCGAACCTCTACCGTTGACGTATAAGCGTTTCCGACAAAAATGTGATTTCCGATCAGTCCGACGGCCATCGGGCGACCTTCCACATTTTTTTGCACATTGCCGACGGCAATGAAATCCAAAGGCGCAAGCGTGCTGCGGTCGAGGATGAGCACCTTCCGTCGCGTGAAATCCGAGACCAGCAGGACGTTCGCTGGACCGAAGGCTATTCGGATAGGCTGGCTCAGAGGGGGAGGAGACTTATGCTCCCCGCAGCTGGTTCCGGACAACATCAGCATAACAACGGCGCACCCGGCAAGAAAACCTCGTGAGCTTTGTTTAACGACGCGAATCATCTGCCGCGCCTCCCTGAATGCGCATGACCTTGGCAAACATGATTACCGATAAGACCCATCCACATCAAACTATTCCTTTTTCTCGCTATTCCGGGCGGCACATACATCCTGCGGGAATTCCGTCCGGGGGTAACCGTTAGACAAGAGTACCAAGAGTACAAGGACCTTGCAGGTAAGCCGTTTACTATCTTCCGGCACCCGATTTTCCATGAACCACGACCGTATATTCTAGCCAATCGTGACGGGTCACAAGTGTGGTATATACCGATTCAGCCGTCGCATGTGCAGCCTCGAACAGTATTAAGCCATTGATTTACAGCATACTTATCTCAGGTGACCGGCGTTGAATGCGCATGCTCGGGCCCTTCTCGGTTTGCCGTTATGTAACGTACATAGAGCGCCCGGGGGACACCGGTAAACTGTCATTTTTTGGCGCCGCCGCTCCGGATTATATCCGTGCCAGTCCGAGACCGAACTCCTCTGTATCGCAAGGAACGCGCATAGGCAGTTGCGCGTATTGAGGCTGTGTGCCATTCGTGAGAAAAACCCGCGATAGAATTCAATCATTCAACGAGTGGAGACATTACCTTGAAATCAATTTTTTCAACGCTGGCGATCGTAACTATGACCGCGAGCCTGCTATGGGGCCAGGTCGGGTGTACGGAGTCCGGACAAGAACCGGTTGCTGATGACCCGGCACTGGCTACCCCGATTCCTGAAGGCGCGATTCGAGGCGCAGTGCTCGAAACAATGAATGCCGGTGGGTACACGTACGTGCTCATGGAGACAGGCGAGGAGCAGCGCTGGGTGGCAGGACGCGAGATTCCCGTGCAGGTTGGTGACGTGGTGCAGAGCACGCAGGGAATGCCCATGGCTAACTTCGAAAGCAAGAGCCTGAACCGCACCTTCGATGTCGTGTATTTTGTCGACAGGCTGGAGAACATGTCGGTGGCCATGATGCCGGAGGGGCATCCCGATACCCCGATGCCAGAAGGGCACCCGAGTATCGACGGTGCAGCAGACGTAATGTCTGCGGACGTCAGCGTAGCCGAGCTCAAGCCAGGCCAGGACATCGCCTGGCTGTACGCCAATAAGGACACGCTAGCTGGCCAGCAGGTGAGCCTGCGCGGCCAAGTGGTCAAGTACAACGATGGCATCCTGGGCTGGAACTTCATTCATATTCAGGATGGCTCTGGCGATGCCGCCGATGGCAACCACGACCTGACGGTAACCAGTAAAGCCGCTACGGCCATGGGTGAGACTGTAGTGCTTACCGGTACCATCAACCTGAATAAGGACTTCGGTGCCGGCTACAGCTTTCCGGTGCTAATGGAAGGGGCGAGTATCACGAAGGAGTAACGGGCAGATACAACATTACTTCGAATGAAAACCCCGCCAGTGGCGGGGTTTTCATATACTAGTCCCCGAGACGTTCTCTAGTTCGGGCGCAGCGCGTTCAGTGCAGGTCCACTTTAATTTGACGGGTTAGTGAATAGATTGAGAATCGCACTGTTTCCAACGCATCCCTCGCAAGTATGGATGCTTAAGCCCGTTGCAGATGAGCTGTCCAAAAACCACGAAGTAATTTGGTTCATGCGTGACAAGGACGTTGCATTGCAGATTGCTGACGAAAATGGCCTTACTTACACTTTGGTATCAGCGGCTTCGAAAGGCCTGATAGGAAACGCAATGGAGTTTGCGGCAAATATTTTCCGATGTGCATTTTTCACATTTAAATATGACATAGACATATGGGTAACAAAGTACGGTAGCGCAAATATAGCGGCCAAGATATTCGGACGAAAGTCAATCGCATTTAATGACGATGATGCAGATGTCGTGCCGTTAATCGCCTCAACCAGTTATCCTTTTGCAGACAGCGTTTTAGTGCCTGACGTAACGCGTATGGGAAGATTCGAAAACAAAGCGCGTCGGTATCCGGGGAGCCACGAGTTGTTTTATTTACATCCCAATCGATTTTCCCCCAACCCGGATATTTATGAATTGTTGGGAATTCCTGAGGATCAGCGTTTCTGTCTCATTCGTCTCAGCGCCCTTACAGCCCATCACGACATCGGAATAAAGGGAATCGGTAATGAGTTTGTTCGCGAGATAGTCAAAGTCTGCGGCGAAGACGTTCGAGTTTTCATCAGCAGTGAGGCGCCAATAGACAAAGAGTTCGAGGTCTTTCGGTTATGTATCCCCGTTAGTCGAATTTTCGACGCGCTTTACTATGCGGAATTCCTGGTCGCGGATAGCCAAACAATGACGTCCGAAGCGGGTACGATTGGTACAGCTTCTTTTCGTATCAGCGATTTTGTTGGCAAGATCTCATACATTGCAGAGCTAGAAAAGTATGGTCTGTCGTTTGGATACAAACCAGGCGAATCAGAAAATGCTCTGTCTCAGATCAAAGTCGCGGTAGCGGCTCCTGATTATAAGCAGGCTTCGCGTGAGCGGCTTGAGGACTTCCTGGATGTAAAATGCGATCCGGTTCCGTGGTTTGCTCAGCAAATTACGCGATAGCAGTGTCCTGGGCAGATCGAAATGCTAATGCGCTCATTTAGAACTGCTCTTTGGATCTCAGTATTAGTATTTCTACCTTACTACGTTGGTCTTCATTCTGAATTGGCGTTTCGGCTTGTAGACAATTTTGACTCAGTCATTTATGGCTTACTCGGCGTCAACGTCATTGTGTCTTGGTTATTGCGTTCTGCGAGGGACTCGATAATTTACCGATACCTGGGTTGTCCAGTTAGATACGGCGATGTTTTCGTTTTGAATAATCAGCAGCTAATCATCAACTATTTGCCAATGAAGCTTGGCACTGTTCATTTGGCCACTTATTTGCGAAACGAATTCAACTTTAGTTATACGAGTTTTGCAGGAGCATTTTTTCTGCAGCATGTATTGATTTCAATAGTTGCCGCCGTATCTTCATTTGTCGCAGTGGCCCAGTTTTCCGGTCCAGATGACAGAGTGTCGATTCTGCTCTTGGTTCTTTTCGCGATTTTGACCGCTCTGCTGGTATCCGTATTACTGTTTGAAGTCCGCATGTCTTGGCTGCCTGATTCTGTCAATCGAAGGCTGATGACAGCACACACTCAAATCAGGGAGTTCTCGCGGTCTGCGCGTCAATTCGGATCTTCTCTCGCGATTTCCGTTGGGATGTATTTGTTGTTGGTCTTGCGAATCTACCTCCTATGCCTGATATTTCAATTCGATGTAAGTTGGGGGGCGGTTGTAGTATTCGCTGGTGTTTCGCAGTTGTCCTTATTCTTGGCCATAACACCAGGTGCACTAGGCGTGCGGGAGTTTTTTATGGGCGCGCTGACCAGCCTGTTTGGGTTCTCGGCTGCGACTGGCGTTATCTTGTCATTGGCTGAACGCTTGGTCGTACTAGCCTTGTCTTTAGTGCTTTTTATTTTCGTAGCAAGTGCAAGACAGATTCGGGCGGTAAGTATTGGTCATGGTAGCAATAAATAAAGCATATGAATTAGCGCGGCTCCGCAAGATCGCGCGCATTACTCGTTCCGGCCATATTCTGGATATTGGTTATGCACAAATGCCTAACCCCTACTACAAAGGCGTTACTTGCGTTGGTCTGGACCTGTTAGAACCGACAGTTGACTGCAAGTACGCAGAGACGATTGTAGGAAATGCTCTAGAACTGCCGGAGGCGCTAGGCAGCCGGAGATTTGATTGGATTGTTGCTGGCGAATTCATAGAGCACATTCGAAGGCCGTATGATTTTCTAGAATCGTTGCACGGATTTCTGGCACCTGGTGGCCAAATCGTACTGTCTACGCCTAACCCCATTGCCTGGCCGACGATCATATTTGAGTGGGCCCAATCAGAGAGCCGCTTTTATACAAAGGAACACCTGTATTATTTTCCTCCTCGTTGGGTCAAGCGAATGCTTGATGTTAGCGGTTATGATCTTGTCGATACGATTCCGGTAGGCCTTTGGTTGCCGAAATTCGTACTTCCTTGTCCCGCCTTTCTCTCGTATCAAGTAATTTACTTAGCCAAGCCTCGATGAATGCTGAAACTAGTTCTAGACTGGCGGGCCAGCTCCAGGTAAATGTCGGGGGAGCCCTTAAGGTCAGGAAATTAACTTAAACTCGCCTATGCGATATCCATCAACTTTCGCAATTTTGTTGGCGCCACTTGTGCTTCTGTTATTAGTCGCGACTGCCTACCGCGAAGCGCCGAATAACGCATTTCACTTAGATGATGTGACTAATATTGTCCGTCACCCGCCAGTGCTGATGACCGAACTAACGCGCGGCAACCTGGTCGATGCTGGCCGAAATGCGTTCTTGCCAAGGCGCCCACTCCCAAGTATTACGTTTGCTATCGACTGGTGGCGAGGCGACGGTTCACCGCGCGCTTTTCAATACACGAACCTGGTGATTCACTCGGCGACGACAGTTGCTGTGTTTGCACTGCTGATGCTGGTGCTTGGACGACTGGAGAAACCACGATGGGTTATCGTTGCAGCGGCATTCTTCGGGGCCGCAATCTGGGCATGCCACCCGATCCAGGTACAGGCGGTGACATACATCGTGCAGCGAATGACATCCATGGCGGCGCTGTTCACGATTCTCACCGTGGTTCTCTACATCCTCGGGCGCAACACAGGCAATTCAGGGCGTCGGTGGGCATATTTTTTGCTGGCAGTACTTTGCTGGGCTTTGGGGATGGCTTCCAAAGAAACAGCGGCAATAGCTCCATTCCTCGTGTTGTTAGCCGAATATGGTGTGCTGCGGCATGGGCAGGATCTTGCTCGCAGCAAGGTCGACTGGGTAGTGCTTTCCTTGCCCGCAGTTCTGGGACTGTTGATAGTGCTCGATATAGCGAGCGGTATCGGCCCACTATCCGATGCCTTCTTGTCTGGTTACGAACGACGAGACTATACGCTGGCGGAGAGGCTATTCACTCAGCCGCGCGTAATCGTATTCCACTTCTCTCAAATATTGTGGCCGCTGCCGGGGCGGTTCTCACTTGAGCACCAGTTTGTGCTCTCGACCGACTTGTTGACCCCAGGGTCAACATTATCAGCATTCCTGGCAGTTATTGTTTGGTGCGCACTTGGGCTGTGGGCGGTCTTACAGAAGCGTCGGCGTATCGTGGGGTTCTTATTGTTATGGGTTCCAGCAACCCTAATCATCGAATCAACGTTTATTCCGCTGGA
>JAOTWM010000134.1 GCA_029862885.1 Gammaproteobacteria bacterium | reverse complement strand
TCGACGTGTTCGTGACCCACGCCGATGTCGCCTAACGTGTGAGGAATACCGATCTGTTCACGCAGCGCGAGCACCCAATCCACTACGGACTGAAACGACGGCTTAGATAGGCCGAGATAGCGCCCAAGAATTGTCATCTTGTCGTCGATAACTCGGCGATTGAATTGCAACACATAGGGCATCACTACCGCATTAGTGAGTCCGTGGTGCGTATTCAAAACAGCGCCGCACGGATGGCTTAAACTGTGCATTGCACCGAGACCTTTTTGAAATGCTGTTGCGCCCATGGTCGATGCGACTTGCATGTGTGCGCGCGCGGTGAGGTCGGCGCCGTCGGCACAGGCCGTCGGCAACCATTCTTTGACGAGCCGCATGCCTTCGAGTGCGATGCCCTGTGCCATCGGATGATAGACCGGGCTGCAAAACGCTTCCAGATTGTGAGACAACGCATCCATACCGACCGCGGCGGTCAAGTGCGCCGGTAATCCCGCGGTCACAGCGGGATCGAGAATGACGCGACCCGGCAGCATATTGGGGTGAAAGATAATTTTCTTGGTGTGGTCGCGTTGGTCGGTAATGACGGACGCGCGTCCTACTTCGGACCCCGTGCCGGAGGTAGTCGGTACGGCGACGACCGGAGCCATACCGGCTTCGTTGACCCGGGTAAACCAATCCTCACGGTCTTCGAAATCCCAAATCGGCCGGTTCTGGCCCACCATCAGCGCAATCGCTTTGCCTGCATCGAGTGCACTACCGCCACCGAACGCAATGACACCATCGTGTCTTCCATCGCGATAGGCACCGACCCCGGCACTCACGTTTGCTTCAACCGGATTGCCCTGCACATCGCTGAATACCGTGGCACCGAGTCCGCCTTGATGGCAATGGTTGAGCGCGTCCTGTACCGGCGGTAGGGTTGCGAGTCCGGGGTCGGTCACCAACAGCGGATTGGTCATACCGAGTTCTTTACAGGCGTCGGCCAGTTCAGCGATTCGGCCGACACCGTAGCGAATCGGTGCCGGGTAATTCCAATTACCGGGTTGCGGGTCGGGATGCATAGTCATCGGGTTTGGGCACTCCTGCAAGGGTCGTGGCTATAACGATAATACTGGCGTATTTTCATTCGCCGCGAGTGTAGGGGTAGATAGCGTGCGACGCTAGCCTGGGTTACTGTTTGCTCGCAAGCCAAAACACCGGATCCAGTATGGTGTGCCTCGTGCACCGTCTGCGTGCAATCGATATTCGGTATTTCATAATAAATACAATCGGATAAGAGGGATATCTCGATCAGGTCACGCAATTGAAACTGAGATAAAATATAAATCACTGCGTCATTTACTTGAATTTTTTGAGAAATTCGTTATAAATCGCGTTCCCCGGTGTGACCCCCCAAGGGAGGGTTATGGACATTTGACCGCGCGTTGCTCGATCTACTGGGTAGCGCATTTAATTAATGAACCGCTTCCTCGATCGGAGTGCTAGTCGGATGCCGTGCAATAAACAGGCGAGTCTGCCATCACAACCTGTTCAACCCGCAACGAATCCGCGCCGTTGGCCAGTGTATTCGGATTGCGAGATCAATCCGCCTCGAAAGGATCATTTTGTCGAGCGCGACGGTATGCGCGTCGCCGGTATGCATTTGCTGGCGGATTTTTGGGATGCGCAGCACCTGGGCGAACTCGATTATGTGGAACAAGCCCTGCGCCGGGCCGTGATTGCTGCGCGCGCCACATTGCTGCACATCCACTTACACCATTTCACTCCTAACGGCGGCGTTTCCGGCGTCGCGGTGCTGGCGGAGTCGCATATCAGCGTGCACACCTGGCCTGAAATAAGCTTCGCCGCGTTCGACGTGTTTATGTGCGGCGACGCGGTACCGGAGCGGGCGATCGATGTGCTGTGTGAGGCGTTTTTGCCGCAGCGAATGGAATTGAAAGAACAACCGCGTGGAGTAATTAAGGATGGATCGGTTTACTGAAGAACTGGAGCCGGGATATTTTCAGGGATTCGCAGTAGATCGTGTGATCTTGGATGAGAAGACCGACCTCCAGCACCTGGTTATATTCGAGAATCGGTTGTTCGGCCGCATTATGGCGTTGGACGGCATCATTCAGACCACTGAGAAGGACGAATTCATCTACCATGAAATGATCGCGCACGTACCGTTGATGTCGCACGCGGCGCCGCGACGAGTGTTGATTGTGGGCGGCGGCGATGGCGGCACGTTACGCGAAGTGTTGCGCCATCCCGATGTCGAACACGTGGTGCAGGTGGAAATTGACGCCGGTGTCATCGACACTTGCAGGCGCTACTTTCCCAACCACTCACAGGGGGCATTCGACAATCCACGGGCGGAGATCATTATCGATGACGGATTCGATTACGTGGCTACGAGCGATCAACGATTCGATGTAATTATTACCGATTCCACCGACGCGGTGGGCCCCGGGGCCGTGTTATTTTCTCGCGACTATTACGCCGGGTGCCGGCGATGTTTGGCGGACGGTGGGGTGCTGGTGACGCAAAATGGCGTCGCGTTTCTACAGATGTACGAAGTGAGGCCTTCGGCACAGTATTTTTCGGAGTTGTTTCAAGATGCCCACTTTTATGGCGCAGCGGTGCCAACTTATGTTGGCGGTATAATGTTGTTCGGTTGGGCCACCGACGACATGGCATTGCGCACCGTATCCATCGACACATTGCGGCAGCGTTACTCGACGCGACAATTGGTGACACGATACTACACACCGGATCTGCACTGTGGAGCATTTGCGCTACCGCAATACGTCATCGATGGCATACGTCATTAGAGCGACGCACTTTATAGCGGACTCGCTGCCTTTGCAGCACGATGTTTAATTCCAAACGGTCGATTCTTGTTAGTGACGACGGGTTGCGTCGCGTCGCGCACTCGATCGTTGCGATGGCAGGCAGCGAGGTGGCGGAGGCAAAAATTGTCGGCGATCATTTGGTGGACGCGAATTTGAGTGGCCACGACAGCCATGGTGTCGGCATGTTGCCGACCTATATCGACCACGTTCGCGCTGGGTTACTGAAACCCAATACCGCGGTCAAGTTCATCAGCGATCAGGCCGCGATCATGGTGTTCGACGGCGGCCGCGGGTACGGTCAGCGGGTCGCGAGCGAGGCGATGGCCGCGGCCATACGACGTTGCCGCGATACGGGTCTCACGCTGCTCACGCTGCGGCACGCCCACCATATCGGCCGTGTCGCGAGTTATGCCGAGCAAGCCGTTGCGGCCGGAATGCTGAGCATCTTGTTCGTCAATGTCACCGATCATCCGCCGTGGGTAGCCCCATTCGGTGCCAAACAACCGCGTTTTAACACCAACCCGCTCTGTATCGCGATGCCAGGAACAGACACGACACCACCATTGTTGCTCGATATGGCGACGAGTCAGGTCGCGTGGGGCAAGGCCAGGGTCGCGTTCAACGAGAAGAAGAAATTGCCACAGGGATCGTTGATCGATGCCAATGGTCGCGCGTCGACCGATCCTCGAATTTTGTTCGAGGAGCCGTTGGGCGCGTTGTGCCCGAGCGGCGGATACAAAGGGTCGGGGCTTGCTCTGATGATCGAACTGATGGCTGGAGTATTAACCGGTGGCGGTACGATTCAGCCCGGAAATCCGCGCATGAACGGTATCATCAACAACGTATTCGGTTTCGTCATCGATCCGCAGCGATTGGTGGATGAACGCTGGCTCGGTCGCGAAATCGATGCGCTCGTGTCTTATGTCAAAAATGCCACACCCGCCGATCGCCATGGCTTGGTATTGCTGGCCGGTGAGCCGGAACGGGTGTGCCGTGCCCAACGTCTTGAACAAGGGATTCCCATCGACGCGGCGAGTTGGCGGGAGATTGTCAGTGCGGCAGAACGTGTCGGCTTGCGCAGGGGAGACCTGAAACGCATGATGGAAACTGAAAGCGTGCCTTAACCGGGTTACTGCACCTTACGACTTCAATCGAGTGAGATTACGCATGCTGGATTTATATTATTGGACGACGCCGAACGGCCACAAGATTACGATGTTTCTCGAGGAGACCGAACTGGAATACAACATTATTCCGGTGCATATCGGAAAAGGCGAGCAGTTCGAAAGCGAGTTTTTGAAGATCGCTCCGAACAACCGTATCCCGGCATTAGTCGACAACGACCCGGCGGACGGTGGTGAGCCGATTTCCGTGTTCGAATCCGGA
Source organism: Gammaproteobacteria bacterium (assembly GCA_029862885.1). Lineage (GTDB taxonomy): Bacteria > Pseudomonadota > Gammaproteobacteria > Arenicellales > JAOTWM01 > JAOTWM01. Next base: position 6,957 of record JAOTWM010000134.1, on the reverse strand, counting down.
GCAATCTTGTGGTACTTGGCCGATAAGTACGGCCAATTTATGCCGGCGGATGCGCGGGGCCGTGCCGATGTCATGCAATGGTTGATGTGGCAAATGGGCGGGCTCGGGCCGATGTTGGGGCAAAATCACCATTTTGTGACCTATGCGCCCGAACGCATCGACTACGCGATGAATCGCTACGTCGATGAAACGGCGCGTCTGTATGCGGTATTGAATAAACAATTGCGCGATCGGGAGTTTATTACCGGTAACTACTCGATTGCGGACATGGCGTGTTACCCATGGATTGTTCCCCATGAACGCCAACGCCAGGATTTGAACGATTTTCCACATCTACAGCGTTGGTTTGGCGCGATCCGTAATCGCCCGGCGACGGTGCGTGCCTACGACAAGGCCAAAGCCATCAATACCGAATCGACGATGACCGAAGAAGCGAAACGGGTGCTATTCGGGCAAACCGCGGCGACCGTACGTTGATGGAATGTGTCGCGCCTTGTGAGGGTGCCGTGGCCGGTTTGCGAACCGTACCGTCGTAACAACGATCAGCATCAGGATTAGTATGTAATGCAGCCACTCACCGGGGTGCGCGTCGTCGATTTTAGTACGCTGTTGCCGGGTCCTCTCGCGACCTTGATATTGGCCGAAGCGGGCGCCGAAGTCATTAAAATCGAGCGCCCGGAGGGCGGCGACGATATGCGTCGCTACGCGCCGGCGTGGGGCCAGGACAGCGCCGGGTTCGCGTTGCTCAACCGTGGCAAACGCAGTGTCAGCGCCGACCTCAAAAATCCGGAATCGCGGAATAAGGTGCGTGAATTAGCGCGCGACTGCGACGTATTGGTGGAGCAATTTCGACCGGGGGTTATGGCTCGGTTAGGCTTGGACTTCGAGACTTTGCAGACGATGAACCCGCGGCTTGTGTATTGTTCGATCAGTGGTTACGGGCAGTCCGGTCCGCGGGCGGGGACAGCCGGGCACGATCTAAACTATCTCGCCGCGGCCGGAATGCTGGCGTTAGGTGCCGATCGCGATGGCCGTCCGCAGTTGCCGGCCGGTCTGATCGCCGACATTGGCGGCGGCGCGTATCCTGCGGTAATGAATATCCTGCTGGCGCTGCGCGCGCGCGACGATAACGGCTGCGGTTGCCATCTCGACATATCTATGACCGACAATCTGATGACGTGGATGGTGAACGGATTGGCAGACGGATTCGGTGGCGCGGCGTGGCCGCAGCCCGCACGCGGTTTATTGAACGGCGGATCGCCACGTTATCAGCTTTACGCGACCAGCGACGCGCAATACATTGCGGCGGCGCCTATCGAACAAAAATTCTGGGAGAGCTTTTGCGATGCGATACAACTCGAAACCGAGTTCCGTGACGACAGCACCGAGCCGCAACGCAGCATCGCGGCGGTTACGGCCCGGATCGCGCAGCATCCGGCGGCGCATTGGCAACGTCAATTTTCTGGTCGCGACGTGTGTTGTACGCTGATGGCGACACTCCAACAAGCCGTCGAGCAACTGCATGCGACCGGGTCCGAGTTACTACGCTGTGAAGTAAAGGGCTTCGATGGCGAACAAATGCCGGCACTTCCGGTACCGCTTGCACCGCAATGGCGAGGTGAAGAGGTCGATTCGTATCCACCTCTCGGCGAGGCGAACTCGGAGTATTTTGATAATTTGTAGCGAAGTGGTACAGCGTCGCACCCGCCTTTGGTATAGGTTCGGCTGACGCTATGGTTTTCGTAATGCCCGGACCAATACCGCAAGCAAACGATGAATTAGGGGATCTCGATGGGTAATATAAAAACGGTTGGTATTGTCGGCGCTGGTGTTATTGGGGCAGGTTGGGCGGCACGCTGCTTGGCGCGCGGCTTGGACGTGATCGCGACGGATCCGGGCGTGAATGCCGAAGCCAAAATGCGAGCCAGTATCGACAATGCGTGGCCGGCCTTGTCCGATATCGGTTTGGCACCGGGTGCCGACCGGTCGCGGTTGGTGTTTACATCGGAACTCGAGGCCGTCTGTGCCGGCGCAGACTTCGTGCAGGAAAACGCCCCCGACAACGAGGATTTGAAGCGTGAACTGCACACCCGCATCGATGCAGCCACTGCGCCACAAATTGTTATTGCATCGAGTTCGTCGGGGTTATTGCCGTCGCGGATTCAGGTCGATTGTATACACCCACAGCGGGTCTTGATCGGTCACCCATTTAACCCGGTGTATCTGCTGCCGTTGGTCGAAGTCGTTGGCGGCGACCGTACCGATGATCACAGCGTGCAGCAAGCCACCGCGTTTTATAAATCGCTGGGCATGCATACGCTGCGGGTCCGCAACGAGATCGACGGTTACATATCGGACCGCTTGCAGGAAGCACTGTGGCGCGAAGCCTTGCATATGGTGAACGACGGTGTTGCGACTACCGAGGAAATCGACGCCGCGATCGCTTACGGGCCGGGTCTGCGCTGGGCGTTTATGGGCACTTGTCTCACGTTTCATCTGGCGGGCGGTGAATCGGGCATGCGGCATATGTTGGAACATTTCGGCCCGGCGTTGGAATTACCCTGGACCAAGCTCAAAGCCCCCGAATTGACTCCACAGCTTATCGATCGCATGGTGGACGGCACCCAGGCGCAGGCAGCGGGGCGCAGTATTCAGGAGCTGGAGCGATTGCGTGACCGGTGTTTGATCGACATCATGCGGGCATTACAAATGCACGATGTTGGTGCGGGTGCGACGCTCAGTACTTATGAGGCGTCGTTGTCCGGCGATTCTGCCGGGCGGTGAACCCGGTTCGACACGGTTTTACGAGGTGCTGTACCAAGCGGTAACTGGGCGTGCATGACGAAAGCATAACTACGCGCCGCGCAGCTGCACTGCAACGCCTACTGGCGCCCCGTCATATTGCCGTGTTCGGTGGCGACGAGGCCGGGGAAGTGATTCGCCAATGCCGGCGGATCGGGTTTGCGGGAGAAATTTGGCCGGTCCATCCACATCGTGAGCAGTTAGGGGGTTGCGATTGCGTGCGCTCGGTTTCGGAATTGCCGGCCGCGCCCGATGCGAGCTTTATTGCGGCGCCGGCAAGCGCCACCGTAAATATCGTCGCCGATCTCGCGCAACGTGGGGCCGGTGGGGCGGTGTGCTATGCGTCGGGATTTGCCGAAATCGGCGATTCCGGGACGGCACTGCAAAACAGGTTGGCTGGAGCCATGGGCGACATGGCCGTAGTCGGACCGAATTGCTATGGGCTTTTGAATTATCTGGACGGCGCGGCGTTATGGCCGGATCTGCACGGTGGGCGACGCCTGGATCGCGGCGTCGCAATCATTTCGCAAAGCGGCAACATGGCGATGACGATGACGATGCAGCGGCGGTCATTGCCGTTAGCCTACATGATTGCGGTCGGCAACATGGCAGGTGTGACGCTCGCGGAGTACATCGATACGCTAATTGAGGATCCCCGAATCACAGCGATCGGATTGCATCTCGAAGGATTGGCGGATCCAGTTGAATTGTCGCGGGCCGCAATCAATGCGCTGCGAAAAAATATCCCGATCCTTGTGTTGAAAACCGGCGCATCGGAACTCGGTGCGCAAGTGACATTAAGTCACACCAGTTCATTAGCGGGTCCGGAGCGCTTGAATAATGCGTTATTTGAGCGCGTAGGAATCCCCTGTGTACGCAGTATTCCAGAATTTTTGGAGGCACTTAAATTCTGCGCCCTCGTTGGTCCATTGCCGAGCCGGCGCATCGCATCCATCAGTTGCTCGGGCGGTGAGGCTGCCCTCGTTGCCGATCGTGCACTGGAATACGGGTTGGAGCTACCGGCATTGACGGATTCGCAGCGCCAACGTTTGTATGCAACCTTGGGGGATCGTGTAACGCTCAGCAACCCGCTCGATTATCACACCTATATCTGGGGTGATGGCGATGCGCAGTGCGAGTGCTTTTCGGCCGTGTTGGACGGTGATCAGGATATCACGCTAAAGATGCTTGATTTTCCGCCGCCGGGAGACGACAGCCGCTACGAGGGCTGGAATACCGCTTTGGATGCACTGGCGGCAGCCAGCAAATTTACCGGAAGACGAGCGGTGTTGGTAATGACGTTGGCGGAAACGTTGCCAGTGGATTTCCTCGCTCGGTTTGTCGATTTAGGCATTGTTCCGATGTTCGGTATCAACGAGTGCTTGGTTGCGATTCGGGCCGCCGCCGATATCGGTGCGCGGCAGCGCGTGGCGCATGGGATCGAACCGTTGATCGGAGCCGGGTCAATCGATTTCGATAAACCGGCGCTGGACGAATGGCAATCAAAAGCGATGCTGCGGCAAGCCGGAATTGCTGTGCCAGCGGGGATGTTGGTAGGTGCAGACGAGGTCGTGGACGCGGCCGAGCGGTTGGGTTTTCCGGTGGCAGTAAAAGCCGTCACAGCGGAGCTGCCGCATAAGACCGAAGCGGGTGCGGTGCGGCTCGGCCTGCACGATGCGGCGGCGGTGCGAGAAGCCGCCGATGCGATGTCGGGACTATCGGATCGCTATCTTATAGAAAGCATGATTGAACATCCTGTCGCCGAGATGTTCATCGGTGTGACGCGTGATGTGCGCTACGGATTCGTGCTGGTGATCGGCGCGGGCGGGGTGATGGTGGAATTGCTCGACGATGTTGCCACATTCTTATTACCTGTCTCCGAATCCGAAATACGCACTGCTCTGCAACGGCTGCGCGTCGCTAAAGCATTGGCGGGATACCGGTCACAGCCGGCCGGTGATATTGACGCTACGGTCGATGCAGTAATGCGCGTCGTAAAGCTCGTGATGCAAAATGCCGATGGATTTTTGGAACTCGACATCAATCCGTTGTTCGTGATGCCCAACGGCCAAGGTGTGGTGGCGGCCGATGCGTTGATTCGCATGCGAACGGCAGATTGATCGTTCATCGTCGTTTAACGCAGTGTACGGAATAAATGTAGGCCGGATAGAGCGAAACGAAATCCAGCGTCTGATTGCCGGATGGGCGCACACGCCGGTTGCCGGTTTTCGGCTGCGCCTCTCACCGACCTACGTCGATGTCGCGTCGCATCTAATTTCTATTCACAACTGGAGAGCACAATCATGAGCGAGGCTGTACGCATTGAGCGTAACGACGCACTCTTGGAAATCACGCTGGACCGGCCCAAGGCCAACGCGATCGATAACGCGACGAGCCGATTAATGGGCCAGACGTTCTGCGAATTTCGCGATGACCCGTCGTTGCGGGTCGCGATATTAACGGCGGCAGGCGACAAATTTTTCTCCGCGGGTTGGGACTTAAAAGCAGCCAGTGAAGGCGAAGCGGCCGATGTCGACTACGGTCCGGGAGGATTTGCAGGTCTCACCGAATTGCACGATCTTAATAAGCCCGTTATTGCCGCCGTCAACGGCATGGCTGTGGGCGGTGGTTTCGAACTTGCATTGTGTGCGGATTTTATCGTTGCGACCAGGCACGCCGAATTTTTTCTGCCAGAGGTATTTGTAAGCATCCTGCCGGATGCGGCCACGTTTCGGTTGCCAAAAATGTTACCGCGACCGATTGCGATGGAAATGCTCATGGCGGGACGTCACATGGATGCCGATGAGGCAGCGCGATGGGGCTTGGTGAATCGCGTGGTTGCGGCCGACGCGCTTTTGCCGGAGGCTCGGAAATTGGCGCAGTCGATCGTCGCGGCGGCGCCGTTGGCGGTAGCCGCCGTGAAGGAAATGGCGCGACTTACTGCCGCGCTTCCGATCGAGCAGTGCTACCGGGTCATGCATAACGGTGAATCGCCAGCCTACGAGACATTGCGCAAATCAGCCGATGCCGAAGAGGGTCCGCGGGCGTTTGCAGAAAAACGCGAGCCGCGATGGAGCGGATGCTAGATCACGCTTGACGGTGCTGAATTTGCCGCACCGGCCAGGTCGCCAAGCCGATGCCGATTAATATCAGCACGAGTCCGGCCACATGATAGGCGCTCACCGTTTCGCCGAGAAACGTGACCGCCAGCAAAACCGAGTACACCGGCATCAAATACATAAAGGGCCCGGCTCGCGACGGGCCCAGTACGGCAATTCCTTTTTGATAAAAGCTGAATGCCAGCACCGACGAAACGACAGCCACTGCCGCAATGCTACTCCAAGCGGCTAGTTCGAGTGGAACCGGGCGCACCGTGGCTGATTCCCAAAGATAAAAAGGCAGTTGCACGACCGTACCGCAAATCGCGATAGCCGCGAACAATGTGATGGTCGGAATACCGGCGAGACTTTGTTTTTTGATCATTACCGAGTAAATCGCCCAGGATATCGAGGCGACAACGATCAGCATGTCGCCGGGGTTGAATTGCAGTGCAGCGAGCGTCGCTAAATCGCCGCGACAGATAATCGCCACGACTCCAACCAGGGCAATCGGGATGCCAGCCAGTTGCAGCTTGCTGACTGCGTCATCGCGGAACTTCGCGCTCAAAAGCAAAATTAATACGGGCGATGCGGCGTAGATCAGGCCCGTATTGGTGGCGGTCGTGTGGTGCAAACCAATATAGACAACGGCGCCGCAAATCCCCATTCCGAGTGCGCCTAACACGGCGAGTATGTGCCAGTTGCGGTACAGTTGGTGGCGGTGGCGCAGCAATTGTGGCCACGCGAATATCAGTAATATGAGCGACGCCATCACCCAACGCCAAAACGACATGCCGATTGGCGGGGTCAAATCCCGGGCCGCACGGCCAATCACCGGGTTCATCGCCATACAAAACGGTGCAACGACCAGCAAGCCGTAGGCGATCGCGTGTGCTCGTGGCAGCCGACCCGTGGTCATAGGCAGTCGTCCCTGACAAACGCTCTTTTTGGTTCTCGGTAGCGTTGCCTGCGGGGATGTAGGTAATGAGCGATAGCAGGGATGCGGTAGCGTTGCCTACGACTTCCGATGCTCATTTGCCCCTACGTGTCTTATCTG
>JAOTWM010000648.1 GCA_029862885.1 Gammaproteobacteria bacterium | reverse complement strand
GCCGGGTTCAAAGCGTAAGTTCCATTGCTCAAAGTCTTCCGGGACGTCCGGCGTGGCAGAAGTTTTTTCGTGTCCTGATCGGGTTAGCCGACGGCGACCCGCGAATTCGCCCGGGAATGTCCGTTGTCGCCCATGTAGTTTCACAAGTGACCGAGGGCGCGGTGCTGATTCCGCGTCGGGCCGTACGCTGGGACGCCGGGCAGGCACGGGCACAAATCTTGACGGGGGAATCGCGGCAATGGCGCGACCTCGATTTAGGTAGCGCCAACGAGACACATTACGAGGTGCTGGCGGGCGCTAAACCGGGCGATCGCGTTGTGCTGCGATGAACCCGCTCCTTGAACTGCACGGTGTGGGAAAACATTTTCCTACGCCGGGGGGCAGGGTCGAAGTATTACGTGGGGTGTCGCTGCAAGCCGGTGCTGGCGACTTTATCGCCATTACCGGGCCATCGGGTGCCGGCAAATCGACGCTGCTAAACCTTTGTGCATTCTTAGATCGCCCCAGTGCGGGACGCGTTGTATTCGATAGTCAAGCCATGGACGGCGCAAACGAGTCCGAGTTTTGCGCTGTTCGTAAGCACCGCATCGGCATGGTGTTTCAAAAATACTGTCTGCTGCCGCACCGCTCGGTGCTGGAAAATGTGTTATTTCGGTTTCGCTACATTGCCCATGACCGCCGCGATGCGGTGCGACGCTCGCGCGAAGCGTTGGCAACAATGGGTCTCGATGCGCTCGCCGACCGTCCGGTGCGATTGCTGTCCGGCGGTGAAATGCAACGCGTGGCAATTGCCCGTGCCGTGGCCGTTGCGCCAAAACTGCTGGTGGCGGACGAACCCACCGGAAACTTGGATGCAGAATCTGCGACAGCGGTAATGGAATGCTTTAGACGTCTCAATACCGAGTACGGCTTGAGTATTCTGATGGTCACCCATAATGAGAGCTTATTACGTTACTGCTCGCGGCACTTAACCTGCCACGCCGGTGCATTGAGTGAGGCGGCGTGACCGCCTGGCGACGGCTGCGGCTTGTGCTGTGGGATCTATGGGAAGGAATTCGCAGTCAGGCGGGTCGGTTCGCGTTATCGTTCCTTGCTATTTCGATCGGCAGCGCGTCTTTAGCCGCGTTGATTACAGTATTGGCGGGCCTGCAGCTCCGCTCCGATAGATTAATTCATGAGCTAGGTGTCAATGTCATGGCGGTTATTGCACAACCGGGTGCCACCCGCGACGGCCTCGAACAGCGTCATGTTCAGATGTTACGAAATAATTTCCCGGAAGCGTCGGTGACGAGCCTGCGTATGTCGCGCGCACCTACACTCGGCACCGACAAACAGCTTAGCGTCGTGGCAACGGATCAAGTATTGTCGGACGTCCGGCAGTGGGACGTTACCGACGGTCGCTTTCTGGAGGCGAGGGATATTCTCCACGCTCGTCGCTACGCGGTGATTACTGAAGCGCTGAGTAAGATTTGGAACTGGAGCGTTGGCAACGTGATCATGCTGCGCAACACTCCGTTTATCGTGGTGGGCATTGTCAACGCCGGTGGTAATGCGCTTGATTCCGAGTACGGGGATTCGCGGCTGATCTTCGGCGAACGCGCCGTGTTCGTCCCGCACTCGGTCCCCCAGCTTTGGAAGAGTAGCACGCGAGCCCAACAACGCACAGTCGATGCGGTTTTTATTCAGGCGCCGCCGAGTGTTCCTGCCGCGCGATTGTTGCCCGCGGTACAAAATGTACTGCAGCAACCGGATCAGCGCGCTGGACGGCTATCGTGGGTGACGCCGGAGTCGCTAGTGCAAGGATTAACTCGGTTACAACGGACGCTCGGAGTAACCATCGGCGCGGTCGCGGTATTGTGTTTAATTTTAGGCGGCACCACGTTGATGAGCCTTATGGTGGCGAACGTTCGGGATCGAGTGACCGAAATCGGATTGCGTCGTGCTTTGGGCGCGAGCCGTGGTGAAGTTGCAGGCTTGTTCGTGTTAGAAGGCATCGCCGTCACGTTGGCGGCAGGTGCGTTTGGCACGTTGGTGGGGCACAGCATCTTATTTGCGCCAGAACAAATTCTACCCGGCGCCGCCGCGATGACCCCGCTTAGCGTGACCGTACCCATCGCGGTCGCAGTCATTCTCGGTATCGTATTCTCCTATTGGCCAGCCAGCGCGGCCGCGAAAATTGCACCCGCCGAAGCGTTGCGTAGCGAATGACGTAAATCGGCGCATTGGTGAATCGGGGCAGAGCTCTAGCAGAGCGGAGCCTAAGAGATATCGTTGAATTGCAGTGTTGTAATACCCCTAGTTTCGGTCGGCGTGACGGTCATTAATATCGCTATTTACCGATTGCGCAGGAACGCTGCCGTCGAGAAACACGAGGATACACACCCCCATGTTGAAACCCTGGAGGATGCCGATATTGTGTTTGCGGTAACGAAATTTCCGAAACCGTCCGCACCGCTACGCTCTTTTGGGTTTGTGTGCCCTTAATAAGCAGTCGTTATCAGCGATTCACGATCAGTTGAAATGCGACCAGT
>JAOTWM010000647.1 GCA_029862885.1 Gammaproteobacteria bacterium | reverse complement strand
GAGCACCATGTCCTTGGCCGTGATTCCGCGCCCAAGCGTCCCCTCGAAATCGAGCCTCAGGTTTTTCATTTTCTTGGTCATCAAGCACTGGGTGGCGAGCACGTGCTCCACCTCGCTGGTGCCGATGCCCATGGCGAGACAGGCGAAGGCGCCATGGGTGGAAGTGTGGGAGTCGCCGCACACCACGGTCATGCCCGGCAGCGTCGCGCCCTGCTCCGGCCCGATGACGTGGACGATGCCCTGGCGGTGATCGTTCATCTTGAACTGGACGATGCCATAGGCGTCGCAGTTGTCGTCCAGCGTGTCCACCTGCAGCTTGGAGAGCGGATCGGTGATGCCGTGGCTGCGATCGGTGGTGGGCACGTTGTGATCCGAAACCGCGAGGTTTGAATCAATGCGCCACGGCCTGCGCCCCGCGAGCCTCAAGCCGGCGAAAGGCTGCGGCGAGGTCACCTCGTGGAGCAGGTGACGGTCGATGTAGAGCAAGGTGGTGCCGTCCTCGTTGGTGCGCACCGCGTGGGACTCCCACAGCTTGTCGTAGAGGGTCTTACCTGACATGTCCTGTTAATGGTCCGCGCTTGACTTAAAACAAGTCGGCTATTCTAACTCAAGTCTGAGTGCACAAGGGATCTCGGATGCAGGCCGCGTCGGCACTGAGCCATTAACGAGATCCCGGGTCCCGTGCCGGAAGATGACATCGGCGAGCCGGTAAGCGCTCTTGCATCCATGGGCTCAAGACGCTCACCAGCCGCACCGCGCCATGAAATTGGCGCAGCGGCGTAATCGATTATCACATACAAATATTGAAAGTCGTCAGAAACGGGGTGGAATTCATCCGGTTATCGAAGATTCGCTCAGCTTTAACCGGGTCTTCGGGCAGCCGCAGCTTATGCAACAACCGCCTCTCGACACTATTAAGAACCACCTGTCCCTACATCAGCCCAACGAAGACTACCGGCATTATTGTGCTGATCTCATCGAGAGTTCATGTTCGCGGAGAAACCATGTCTTGGCTTCTGGTGGTAATCGCGACGAAATCAATTGCGTCCGTCTTGGCCCTGGCCTAGCAAGCAATCCCTCCTGTTCACCACGCAAGGCCGTCTCGACACATTAGCTGCCCCAAGCTCGTGGCTCCGACTCATTCAAAATCCCAGAAACAAACAAATACATTGGTTTTCGATGGCAACCAGGCCCGAGCGCTCGAAGCGATTCCGGACTTTCATTCCTAGTCTCAGTCTCAGCGGGTCAAGACTCACGGAAAAAAGCTCGAAGGGTTTTCAATACAGCGGGAAGTTTCGCCTGTTTCTGCTGAATGCTGTGTAGTCAGCCAGTGACCTAGAGCAATGCCATGTAATGTTGATAGGACGAAATTGAGGGGAATTTGCCAATTCTTGATCGAGATCAGACCGCCGAAATGGCATCTGTAATATTGAAAGACTCTAAAGGGAGCAAAACTCCAACTAGACCAGCAGCACAGCGGCCCAGGTTTCGCGGTGGGTTGCGTCCTAGTGCAGTTCCTGTTTGTCAGCGCCGTCGCTAATCGACTCACTGATCAGCCAAATCGAAAACTCCGATGTACGGAACTAAATTCCAAATTTCTGGGTGTCGGTTGGCGCGATTGAAACGCTGGCCGTAGTTCTATGAAGGAGATACAGTCATGAATAAGATTCCCATGTATTGTTGTTGCATTGCCGTGGCGGCCATGATCTTCCTGGCTATGCCAGTTCAGGCCTACTCGACGTATTCGGAATTTAAGGTCACGCATCCCCCTGGCAGCGAGAGATGTGATCCGGAGGATACTGATGGTTGTGAGGAGGCTGTCGGAAATTGCAAGACCTGCCACGGGCATTTTCGGGCAACCAACGAAGACAATGAAACTCCTTATCTGCGCGACGTATACGTCTCGCCCACTGATGGTGAGATCTGGAGCGAGATATATACCAGTGTGGAACCGGGGTCTGAGCCCGAGGAGGAGATTGGCCTGCATGACGTTCATCGACACATCATGGTCGATGAGGACAACCCGCGAGGCACCTTACCCAGCGGGTGCGACGTCTGCCATGGAGACGACCGATACCCAGTGGTGCTGAATTTCTCCAATTCAGATTACCTGGGTAATTTGGGCTGCGTGGGTTGTCACGGCCGGGCGGAAGACATGGGCCACGACACTTCGTCATCAGGGCTCGGCGCGGGACTTCGCCAGCACCACACGAACGCTGGCGTGACGGAGTGTAAGAGCTGTCACGCGGACGCGGACCCGGCGCTCTACACCCCCGTGGGGGAGAACGTGTTGCCACCTTATTATTTCACCCCCGACGATGAGTTCGTGAACAAGCCGACGGACCCCTGCAGCCTGGGCGGCGAGGAGGATTATGCTGGGGGTTGGCAGGGGCTGGACAACGACGGTGATGGTGCCTACGACATCTTCGACAGCGACTGCCCCCAGTTGGTGCGAGCCGAGATGTGCCACAAGGGGCGGACGATTACGGTCAATGGAAAGGCCGTGCCCGGACACTTGAGGCACGGCGACACG
>JAOTWM010000133.1 GCA_029862885.1 Gammaproteobacteria bacterium | reverse complement strand
GAGGAGGACGAAGGCCAGCTGCAAAAAACCGGCAGCACCACGGATTTGGATCAAGAATCCGCAGAATTTATGATCGATGAGCCCGACATCGCGAGAGATCTCGAGTCAGTCAGTGACGCGCTGGCCGACCTGGACTCGCTCCGTATCGCCGCCCCACCCGCGCGAAAGGGTACAGAATTTCTGTATGGCGAAATTCGCGATTCGGAGATCGCGACCGAGGTAGATGATTCCAGCGAAAACACGCTGATGTCGGTAGTGGATAGTTATATCGAGGATGAAGAGTTCGAGAATGCCCGCGATTTGCTGCTGCGTTTAGTGGAAAAATTTCCGAATTCCAACGACTACCGTATCCGCCTATTGAACTTATTGTATACGATGCAGGATGCGGACTTGTTTCTGGAACAGGCCCAACTGGCTCGGATATCGATGTACGATCCGGATGGCAGCGAATGGGAGAAAGTCCGTACGCTGGGAGCGGAACTCGTGCCCGATCACGAATTATTTGAACCTTCTGACGAGTCATCCTCGTTCGCGCTGTAATATGCGGCGCCGGGTGACTACTCGGTTCGTGGTGTAACAACGAAATTAACCCGGGTGCCCCGCTCGGATTGGCGATCCTCGGGATTGAACAGGACCCGCACCTTTCGAGTGTCGTCGCGAACCGATAAGTCAAAAATTTTTCCCAAGTCGTCATTATGCACATGTAAACGGATGTGATATTCCCCTTTCTCATCCGTCGTCGTATTGGCGATCGCCTTATTACCATCGATAGACAACGTCACTGGCTCATCCACCAACACTTGGTCGTTGGTGTCCTGTACTGTCCCGAATACAGTAAACCGATGATCGGCCTCATGGGTCGCGGTGGCCGGGGTCACCTGCAGCAATAATCCAGCGCAGCCGACAGCGATGACCACTGCGCGACGAATGTTTCTACTCTTCATGATTCCCACCGACTCCTGATTACTCTTTCGAAAATTTATCCCATAACAGTCAGCCCGGAACAGGGCCCAGCGTATTTTCGTAACGCAAATCTGTGCATTCGTTGATGCATGAACCGCGCGGGCAACGTCCCTATAATAATAGCGGAAATTGTCTATCCCGAGAGTGCTTTCACGACTGAAGAATTGTTCCCGAATAAGACAACAATATGGGCCAAATAGGATCAAATTCGGAATACGGCATTAAATCAACTATTCTGAGCCAGATTCGAAGCATCGAATTACAATCGAAACAAAAACATATTCGGCCCCATGCTCAGCTTCCTATCTGTACCGAAGAAGACCGGAATCTTTCTGCTCGCCATTGTTACGCTGGCGGCGATCGTAGGTATCGGTGGAACGTTTGGCATCGGCCGACAGGTCAAGTCCAACGCAATAGAAAGTTGGAAACGGCAGGCCCGATTGGATGCAACGGTGGCCACAGGAGCGGCCGAATCGTGAATCACCCAGGCCGAAACCATGATACGGAGGATGGCTGTCGCGTTTCGACGACCCGAGCCAATTTCCAATGATGAATTTCTTGATTTGGTATTCGATGCCGAAGCGCGGAATCCGGACTTTTCATTGAATTCAGTTGCCTACGCCTGGCGTGTTGCGCGATCCGATCGATACCAGGCGGAATTGGATTTGGGGGCCTATCGCGACAGTCGGCGTGCCGGAGCAGCGAGCACCCGACAGCTACGAAAGTTTTCCGGTCGCCTACAACTCCGATGACCAGGGCGGGCTGGCGCCCCGCCACGATCTGATGACGAACCACCGATGGAATGCCGTCGTAACGACGGCATTCCGAGTGCCAAACCAAGTAATCGTGGACCCGATCTGTTCCGGCCCCGAACATCGATTGCTAACCTTAGTGGGACTGCGCGTCCGAAATGCTGACGCAGACGGGGTTCTGGTCGGCGAGGTCGACATTTCACAACTCATCGATTTCCTGGTGTCTACCCAAACGCCGACAGGGATCAAGCTGCGCATCGCCGAACGCAGCAACGATGCCAGTGCATCGACGAAATTACGCCCCATCCATGCGTCCCTTACGCCGGAACCGGAGGTGTTGAGTGCGATACCGGTGCGAATTACGAAAGGACAAGCACGATGGAATTTTTACTGGGATGTATTGCCGGAGTATCTTGGCGGCCCGCCCACTGCCATTGCCGTAACGATTCAGGTCGGCGGATTGCTGCTCACAGTATTGACGATCGCGGTGATCGGTTTCCTATCATACCAAAACATCGCGATTCGCAGAAAGGTCGAAGAGCGAACGGCTTTACTCCGGGAAATGAACGAAAAAGCCGAGTCGGCCAGTCGGGCGAAGTCGGAGTTTCTTTCTTCAATGAGCCACGAACTACGCACGCCTATGAATTCGATATTGGGATTCGGGCAACTGCTGGATACTGGTCCCACCGACACGCTAACGGAAAAACAACAACAATATGTCGATCAACTGATGCGGGATGGCAAGTACCTGCTGACCCTTATCGAACAAATTTTGGAACTCAGTAAGATCGAAGCCGGACAGATTCCTCGAGTTTTTGGGGTTGTCGACCCAGTCGCGGCAATTACTCAAAGCCTCACTCTCAATGCGGGCATGGCTGCGACTCAGAACATTTAGATCGTTAATCGGGCAGCGAATTCTAGCCTTCCACCCCACTTTGGACCAACGCGACGCGTGTCACGCAGATACTGGTCAATTTCCTGAATAGCGCCATCAAATACAACGACGAGGGCGGCACCGTCACAATCGACGCGGTCCCACAAGACAACGGTATGTTGCGCATTAGTGTGACCGATACCGGCGCCGGTATAGGCCTCACCATTTCGCAGCGAATCGTCGCCGCGATCGGCGGTCGCATCGGCTGTGATAGTGTGGTGGCGAAGGCAGCACATTCTGGCTGGAATTACCGGCCCATTATGCGCAGAACAATACCGTACCAAGAACGATATCCGCGGGTCCTGTGCCTGATGTGATGGGCCCGACCGGGATTTCCAACATTCGCCGAACAATTCTGTATATTGAGGGCAATACAGAAAGCATCACCTTAATGAAACAAACTCTTGAGTTAATTCCGAATACAGAATTAATAATTACGAACAATGCCGAGCTGAGTCTACAGCTAGCACGAAAACATCACCCCGATCTAATCCCTGCCCACCTGGATCCACCCGGAATAACGGGCCTGGAATCCTTAGCATTACTAAGAGCGAACGACGCGACGAAACAAATACCCGTAATCGCGGTTATTGCGAACGGCACGGACCAGGATATTGAAAGGAGCATGAACGCAGGATTTCACGCCTATGTCACCAATCCATCGGGACTAAAAGAAATCCAAGCCCTAATCTCCGAGTATACGCGCTAACTAGTTGTCCCAGATTCCTTCGACCTTAAGATCTGCCAGGGTTGCTTCGATACTTTCGCGCAATATCGACACAAATTCATCGATCTGTTCGCGAGTCAAGGTGAGCGGCGGCGACATTACGTTCAGATGCGCGATCGGTCGGATAATCAAACCGCGCTTCTCACAATGGTCGGCAATTCGATTGCCGATATGCACCTCGGCCGGAAACAGTTCCTTGGTATCACGATCCGCCACGTTCTCAACACACATCATAAAGCACTTACCGCGCACATCCCCCACAATCGGTAGATCCCGCAAGGTATCGAGTTGCGTTTCGAAATACGGGCCAAGTTCACGCACCTGGCCGCAAAGGTTATCGCGTTCCATGATTTCTATGTTCTTGAGCCCTGCTGCGCAAGACACCGGGTGCCCGGAATAAGTGAATCCGTGGGTAAATAATGCGCCATCGGCTTGGGGCACGCTGATCACATCATAGATTTCCTCGGACAGGATCGTCGCCGACAGTGGCACGTAGCCCGAGGAGATGCCTTTCGCGCTGGTGATGATATCGGGCTGCAGGTCGAACACATCCTTTGAGGCAAAGAAGTGACCGAGACGGCCGAATGCGGTCACCACTTCATCCGAGATATAAAGCACGTCATATTTTCCGCACACGGCCTGGGTCCGTTGATGATAACCGGGGGGTGGAACGATTACCCCACCGGCTCCCATGATGGGCTCGGCAATAAAACACGCCACATTCTCAGGACCGAGTTCCAGTATCTTATCTTCGAGTTCCTGTACCGTCGCCGTACAGTAGTCCTCGAGCGACATTCCTTCCGGGCGGCGGTAGCAATTCGGCGCGGAAATGTGATGCACAAGCCCCGGTGCGAGATCGAAGCCCTGATGGTCGAACGCGACACCGGTCATACTCATCGCCAGATACGTGCTACCGTGATAACCGTCGGTGCGGGCAATAATTTTCTTCTTGGTGTGCTTCCCGAGCCGGTTAAAATAAAAATGAATGATTCGAATCGCCGTATCGTTCGCTACCGACCCACCGGTACTATAGAAGATATGATTTAAGTCGCCCGGTGCAAGCTCTGCCAACTTGGCTGCGAGTTCTGCTGCTGGCGGCGTGGTGAGATGCGTGAAGGTCGAGTAATACGGTATGCGACGCACCTGATCGGCGATGGCTTGGGCCATCTCCTCGCTACCGTAGCCGATATTTACACACCATAATCCACCGATCCCATCGATGTAGCGATTACCGTCGGAGTCGTACACGTACACGCCTTCCGACTCCGCCATAACCAGCGAGCCTTGTTCTTTAAATACCGAAAAATCGGTCCACGGATGAATATAGTGATCCCGGTCTTTTTGCCAAAGATCCTTGGTGTCGTAATTGAAGTTAGTGCGCATTAGAAATTCTCCTCAGCAACAAGATTATGCTCGACGCTTTGCGCTTTGTTCCGACCGTTTCGGTCGATGCGCCACGAGCAAATTCATATAGAGCAACAGCTCGCTACTCAGGAATAACAGCCGTCACTTCAATTTCCATCAACCATTCGGGTTTGGCTAATCCGTCGACTATGACGCCGGTCGATACCGGATAGACGCCCTGCAGCCACTTACCGATCACCTGATACACTGCGTCGCGATAGCCGCGATCGGTAAGATATACGACGATACGGCAGATATCATCGAGTTTCGAGCCGGCTTCTTCGAGCAATTGTTTGACATTCTTCATCGCTTGGTCGGCCTGTGCCGCAGGGTTGCCGATACCGATTACGTTGCCGGCGAAATCGCTGCCTACCTGGCCCCGCAAAAACACCAAATTCCCGGCCTTGACGACTTGGCATAGATCGTTGTCGAGGCTTTGCTCCGGGTAGGTGACTTTCGTATTGAATTTGCGGAACCGCTCGTGGCTATTCATGCGGCCTTGCCTCTTGAGGTCGAATCCGCGTTACCCAGTACCCGGTCCGACAAACCCGCAGCGTTTTGCACGAATTCAAGCGGCCCGGAAAAGTCAAAATTGTTATATACCGCGTTCAGATGCGCGAACGGCGGCGACTGAGCAAACAGATTAAATGTAAGGCGATGCCCCGCATAATCGGAGTTGAGCAGATCACGGGCAAACGCAAGCAGCTTGCGGCGGTCTTCGGCGACCCAGTTTTCGTTCACACTGTAGTATTTCTCCAACCACGGCATACTGCCATCGGCGGTAAAACTCGCGCTGTCCGGCGTGACGCAGATTTGGCCACCACAAAGCTCGCGCGCCAAATGCATCATTGCGGGCAACTGCGAACATGCCAACACTCGCCCCGTAAATAATAACGACTGATTCGGCATGAGCAATCCCTTGGGACTACGCTCGGCGGTAGCAATCGATCCCGTGAGATGGGCATTGATGCCCTCACGATAACATGCGAGTGTCGCGAGTTTTTCGCGCACTGCCTGTTGCTTATCGAGCCCGGTCTGGCGCACATTAAACAACGCCGCACCGATCATCATATCCGCCATCAGCAGGATTCGCTGCACAAACGGAAACGCGCTGTAGCGATGCAGCGTAGCCCGTATGAAGCTGGCCGCGCGAGTATGCTGATAAAACAACACATCCTCCCACGGTATCAATACGTCGTCGAATATGATTAGCGTATCCACCTCGTCGAAGCGATTGGCCAATGGATAGTCCTCTACCGGTGCGCGTCCGGCGAACCCGGTGCGGCAGATATGCTTCATGCCCTTCGCATTCATCTTGACGATACACCCGACCGCGTAGTCCGACAGTTTGTCATTGCCCCAATTCGCGATCGTCGGCTTAACGAACGCTTGTTCGGAATAGGCCGCAGCGGTTTCATACTTGGCCCCGCGCACGACGATGCCGGCATCGGTCTCCTTAACGACGTGCAACAGCATATCCGGATCTTGTTCTTGGGGCGGTTTGGAGCGATCGCCTTTGGGATCGGTGTTTGCCGATACATGGAAGATATCCTTCTGCAACGCACGATGAATATGGCGCTCGATATTCTCGGCAAAGCGCGGATCGATCTCCGCCAGCACATCGCTGCCGTCGTATAACGACCACATCTCGCCGATCGTTTCGTCGCCGACACGAGTCACGACCCCACCGATGTCGCGCATCACGGCATCCACCGCACAGCGTTTGTCGTGCCAGTCTTGCTGTTCGAACGGTAAGCGCAGACCGATGGGGTTACGTTCGCCGCTATCGGCATCCACATAGGTCATCGTATGCTGATGCGCCGGGTCGTGTGCCATGTCGTAGATACGCGCCCGAATATCCACCAGCGGCTTAAACGCCGCATGGCTCGGTACGTCGTCTACCAGCTCACCGTTGATCCACACTTCGCGGTCATCACGTATCGACTCAATGTAATCCGCCCCTGTTCGAATCATATTTATCCTCCTCGCTCAATTTATGTCGCGGTACCGACGCCTGCCGCTACCGACCCGTACGCTCTCGATATGCCGAGCAATGGCGCCACTCCACCCTCGTAAACCCAACCACAGCGACGCAGTATTCTACTGCCGCATACACCAATTCAGGGTATTCCCAGAGGCCCGATCCACCTCGCTGCCAGGCTTGGTGGTCAGGCCGCAAGCGCGGCCGGAGTCGCGTAATGTCTTCCGGTGTAGCTAAGCGGAGCAACAATCCCTTCGGCACGCAACCCACGCACCACTCCGACAAACACGTAGCGGCTACCGGAGCATGGCCCTTCCTGTAGGTCGCAGTCGAATACCGCCAGCACACCAACCACCGGTGGCAACCCGTGGTCGGATCGCTTCCGCCGCGAGTTTACGAAGCGCTGATCTCGTCGGAGTCCTTACAGGTCGGCGTGCAATTGTGTGCATTCATCAAACATATGTAAACTATTATTAATTTAATAATATCCTCACTTTTTATTATGAATATAACGCTGAAACAACTTCGGTACTTGGTGGCCGTAGCGGATCACGCCAGCATCACCGCGGCCGCTCAAGCGCTATTCGTTTCCCAACCGGCGGTGTCGTCGGCCGTCGCCCAGATCGAACAGAACATCGGTGCGCAACTGTTGCTGCGCTATCAAGCCAAAGGCGTAGCGCTCACGACTGTGGGCCGGCACGTTGCCGCGGACGCGCGTCGCCTGCTGACCCATGCCGACGAATTTGCAGCCAGCGCCCAACAACTCGGCGGATCCCTAACGGGCCCGTTAACCATTGGCTGTTTCGTCACCTTATCGCCGTTCTACCTGCCGTCACTGTTACGGGCTTTTGTGGACTCCCATCCCGGCATCGAAACGGTGATTCTGGAAGGCACGCTGAGCACGCTACAGACCGGGTTATTGGATGGCGAATGCGAGATCGCGCTCATGTATGGGCTCGAATTGTCGGATCAAATTGCGTTCGAACCGCTTATCGATATACCGCCCTATGTTCTCCTGCCTCGATCCCATCGCCTGGCGCGGCAACCGACGATCGAACTTCGCGCGCTGGCCGCCGATCCGATGATTCTCTTGGACTTGCCACATAGCCGCGAATATTTCCGTTCGCTGTTCCAGGCCGTGGGCGTCGACCCGGTCATCCGCCACCGAACCCAAAGCTTCGAACTGGTTCGGGGCCTGGTTGCGAACGGCCACGGATATTCGGTATTGAACTTGAAACCGGCTGACGACCTAACCTACGAAGGCACGCGTTTGGTCAGCGTCAATATTGCCGATCCGGTTCGCGCATTATCGATCGGCCTTGCCTGGATACGCGATGCACGGCTAGGCCGGCGCGCCGAAGCGTTTGCGCAGCAGTGTCGTTTGGCCTTTTTGTAGCAGGCAGTGCCGATGTGCTCGCGGCAGTAGTGCCGGGCGTCGCCGCATGCCATCGCCGATTTTCACTCCTGCAAAACCGGAATACATTACATCCCTGTAAATCGCCAGTTTTTGCTCCTGCAAAACCGCCATACATTACATCCCTGTAAATAAAAAAAGGCCACCGGTGAAACGGTGACCTTTTTAGGTCAGGCCGGCGACTAGCCGGTATTTACAGATGTCAGGCGGCTTGCGTCTCCAAGTGCTCATCGGTTACCTCGTTCTTCGTTCGATTAGGCAGTTCGACGATTGTCGCCGAAGAACTCCGGGGCGATAACATGCTGTCAACCGCCTCACTGATCGTGCCACGGGTAAGGCCAATATCTTGCAACTGCCAGTCGGACAACGCCGAAAGCTCCCGAATCGCGCGATTGCGCTGCCGCCAGCGCACTACCGCTAGCCACGCATTGCCAAGTTTCTTGCCGAAATCCATAAAATGCTGGGACTCGGTGTCGGCCCAGTATTGCTGTGTTACGTTAGTCATTTCGATTTTCCTCTAAATAAATCAAGCGATTATGTCAAGCAAAGTCATGCCAATGGTCAGGATCGTCACGGCACCGATAAATGCCGCACCAATGCGAGTTTGAATTTCCAACATTGTCGTAAGCCCTCTACAATTAAGGTTAAGTTAAACTTGATGCATCGCACCATGAGTACAATGCCAAGAATAGGATCACAATCCTTTGAAATCAAACGATAGTTTTTCATCTCTAACATGAGGTATTATTCATAGTATATGACCCGACTACCCCCCACCGCCGCGTTGCGAGCACTCGAATCCGCCGCCCGCCATCTGAGCTACACCAGGGCCGCGGAAGAGCTGCACATCACCCAGAGCGCCGTGAGTCACCAAATTCGACATATCGAAGAGCTTTGGGAGGTGAAATTGTTCCAGCGCCGCGGCCGCCAAATAACGCTGACCGAAGCCGGCCAACGCGTCGCTCCGATCGTGCGGGATTTCATTACCCGCATGACCGACGCGATCGATTCGCTTCACGAAAAAACGGACCGTAGTGCGCTGCGCGTGAGTCTGCTGCAATCGTTCGCGTTTAAATGGCTGGTGCCCCGGCTGGGCCGGTTTAACGAGCGTCGTCCCGACATTGATGTATGGATCTCAACGACTGAGGATCTAACGACATTTGAGGCCGATCGAGTCGATGTCGCGATCCGACTCGGCCACGGCGCTTGGCCGCAGATGCACGTGACCCCGTTGCTTAGGGAGTATGTATTCCCAGTATGCAGCCCGAAGTTTCTCGAGCGCTTCATCCCGCCGGAACACCCGGAAGATTTATTCCGTTTACCGCTCATGTACCGCCATAGCGAAGACATCTGCCCACGTTGGCGTGACTGGTTTCGCGATGCCAGCACCGAAGTCAAGTCGCTGCCGCGCGGCGCCCGTTTTCCGGAAACCAGCATGACGGTGCAGGCCGCGATCGACGGTCAAGGCATAGCCCTTGCGCGCAGCGCCCATGTCGCCGACGACCTCGCAGCCGGACGCCTCGTCAAACTGTTTGATGTGTATTCGCTATCAAACGTCGCCTACTACATCGTCTGCCCCGAAGGCCATGAACGCCGACCCCATATCGCGGCGTTCAGCGAATGGCTCCTGGAGGAAGCGGAAGTCTCCCAGGCCGACTTCGATCGCGTCGCGGGCCCGACCGCCAGTGGCTTGGACCAGCTGACTCATCAGGACCGGTTGGCCGATGGCTTCATACTCGGGTAGCATCGATATTCGATAGCCTACGCAAACGCAGTAACCCCAGCGGCGCTGTATCCGACCCCGTAGGACGGTTATTGTCTCGAACGCGACGCCGACAAGTGGCATTTTCGTAACGATTTCGGTACGGCCGTAACACGATTCAATGCGGCCACAGCCATGATCTCGGAAGTGTGCAACGTCGATCGAACGGCTGGGCACAGACACTTTCTTGGCGACGAAATCGGACCGGTGCTGCCATGCACCCTAACGCTTCCGCCGGACGACTGGATCGAAGCCGTCTGCCAAGTAAATACCAATTAGTATCACACAACATATCGAGCGCCGTGCGCGCAAAGCGCAGATTGGACCCGGTGGCAACGGACAGCGGGGTGTCGCCAAGCGCTAAGGTACCTAACGCAGTTGTCGTCGCGTTTTTCAGGAAACGGCGGCGCGAGTGTGACACGTCAATGTGCAGGTCTATCGCTCATTGCCAACAGAAGCTTACCGCTCGTGGACCGACTCTCGAGCGCCGCGTGTGCATCGCTGGCCCCAGTCAGCGGGAACACGCGGTCGATATTCACATCGAGTTCGGCCGCGGCGTACGCCGTGAAGAGATCGGTGGCGCGTAGGTTAAGTTCAGCGCGATCGGTCAGATAATGGGCCAGGTGAGGCCGGGTGAAGAACACCGAACCCGCTTCCGCTAACGCCAGCGGGCTAATCTCAGCCACCAGTCCGGAGCTGCCCCCGTAGTTGATGCAGGTGCCACGACGCCGCAAACAGAGCAGGCTGCGCTCGATCGTATCCTTGCCCACCGAATCGTAAACCACATCCACACCCCGGCCGTCGGTGGCGTCGTTAACGGCTCGTTCAAAGTCGGTGTCACGATATTGAATAGCGAGGTCGGCGCCGAGTTTGCGGACGATTTCGGCTTTTGCAGCGGAACCGACAGTGGCGATAACGCGCGCGCCGCGGCGCCGGGCGAGCTGGATCAATAGGCGGCCGACACCGCCCGCGCCGGCATGCACGAGGCAGCTGTGCGATGCATCGAGCGGAAATGCCGAATGACTCAAATAGTGCGCGGTCAGGCCTTGCAACATCAATGCCGTGCCAGTTTGATAATTGACACCGTCCGGGAGCTTAACAAGCCGCCAGGCGGGTACGGTCGCGTACCGGGCGTAGCTGCCGCGGGTCAGACAATATGCCACGCGGTCACCGATGTCGACTTGCGTGACTCCGGCGCCGACGGCTTCGACGCTGCCGGCACCTTCCATACCCAATGTGAACGGCAAGGCGGAGCCGTACGTCGCGGACCCCTGGTAATGCCCCTCGCGCATATACACATCG
>JAOTWM010000645.1 GCA_029862885.1 Gammaproteobacteria bacterium | reverse complement strand
CCCCCTCCAGTAGTAGTAAATACCGGTAAGTATCAATGCCGCGATGACGAATTTCTTGCCCATGAAAGCCCCGTTAGTGAAGACGAGCGATCAGTCCAACATTTTGTAACTACAGTAATTTTCAATGTAGACGATTCGGAGCAAAAGTGCGCGCGACGGTGTTACGGATCAGGGTGTGAGGGCGTAATGTTGTGCTGCTAGAGCTGATCCCAATCATCCATCCGTCCCGTGGCCCAACACATCCTGCCGGGCCAACCCGTGGAACTCGGAGAACGTGACCAATACTTTCGGCGTCAACGGCTCGTCCGCATCAATCACTGGTAGACCGACCGTAGGCCGTTCGAGACAACTGCAGCCGAGCCAGGGCCCACCCACGCTGAATGATTACTTCGTGCGCCATGATTTGTATGCCCGGGACTCTAATAGAACCTGATCCACTACTGGTCATGGGACCCGTGGCCGAATTTCAAGGTCAGCAACGGCGTGATTCCCTGGCAGCGCGGAGAAAACCTGACTACCAGGATCGACGGGATCTATATCGAAACCGACCCACTCGTCGTGATTAAGTATGTAAGCGGCAACCTGGCCGATCCCGAGCACTACGTGTTCGGGCGCATCGCCGACAAACTGGTTAACTATTGCTGGAATAAGCGTGACGGCTGGGCATCGAGAACTTTGCAAACCATCTCCACCCCCTCGGGGGATCACGTCAGCGGCAATCCCGCGCTCACACCAAACAGCAATTCTGGGATGAGCGTCTATGCCACGGGTGCTGACGGCGACTCGCTGCATTTCTGGAAGCCGTGACTAATTTGCCCGTCGTGCGCACGGATGGGAGGGATAACTCTGCCTCGATAATTCGCCCCGGGTTAGGCGGGTCCGGCGGATTTTCTCGTTGCCTGTATGGGGTCACTGTGCGTGAGCAGGCGCGTTCAATCTACTCTAAAGCTGGATTGACCTGACCGGGCGCGCTGCATTATCTGCGTTCTTTCTGGAAGATTTGCTGGCCCCGATAGAGTACCTGGAGACCGATTCAGAACCGCCGTCGCGAGCAGGAGTTTGACCAAGGGTACGCGTGCCGACCTCCTGCGCCTCTCAGCTCGAGGGTCGGCGGCGGCTCGAATAATCTTATCGCCCACAACAGGGAATTTCCTCTATTTGCAACCTTGGCGATCGGTTCTGGTTATAGCACCCACTGCGGTGAGAAAGGACGCATGCGAGCTTGCGAGACTTAGGGCATCGTCAAGCCACTGGCGTCTCTTAGCGTCGTATCGTTAGCCACGTACAAGGCAACGATAGATCAGCACCGATACCCCAGGGAAACAACTCGCCTTCTCCGCGAATGATCGCTGCCTTCAGGCGTTCTCCATTCTTGGCGTCGCCGTTCGCTATAGTCGTGATAGCGAACGGATGGGTCACGAGCCGCTCGGTCAATTTCCTGTCCTGTTTGCCGGCTCTGGTCAATCCCCTTGATTTACTTGCCTCGTCTCTTGTGGACAACTGATTGGAATTCCGGGAAATTTCGGGACCAACGCCTTGTTTAAGGCAGAACCCGCGTGACACCAGGCGCACATATGGGTCGCTGTGATCACTCTGATGGTCAGCTCTTTCGCGCTAAGAATGGAGGTACGCTAAGGCTTTCTCGTCGAAACCGGTCGGTTGAATATCGAACAGCTTGAACACTTCTGTGGAATCGCAGGTATTGCCCTCCATTAGCATGGTGAGTTGGTCACCGGTAACCGGAAAGAACTCAAAGCGCTCGAGCAACGATGCCAATGGCCGCAACAGCAGCGTGGGAGCAGGCAGGGTCAGTTTGGATCTGCCCATCACCTTCCCCAGCAAGCGTATGATTTCGCGCCACTCCAGTGTTTGCGGCCCGCACAGCGGATAATGCTGCCCGACTGATTCGGCCACATTCAAGGCGTTCGCCATTACGGTTGTGACATCCCTTACGTGCACCGGTGATAGGGCGAATCGGCCGGCGTCGAAGGGGACTAAGCCGTCGTAGAACAACGGTGCCGGCAAGGGCGATTTGATCAATTGGTCCCGCAGCTCTGTAGCAAACTCACTCTTGCCTCGCGGATCCCCGAAGATCACCGACGGCCGAAAAATGGTCCACTCCAGATCGGTGGCCGCCAGAAACTGTTCAGCCATGTATTTCGTCTGCTGGTATGGGGTACCGTCCGCCTTGACCCCATTCGCGCTCATTAGCAAGAAGCGCTTCACACCACCACCGGCGGCTAGTTCAATAGTCCGTTTGGCCCCTTCGAACTGCAGCGCCTGGAAGGTAATGCCGCGGGCAGGGAACTCACGAAGGATGCCGATGTTGTAGATGGCGGCGTCACACCCATCAAGTGTCTTACTCACCGCATCCTCACTGGCAACTGTTCCCGGAACCATCGCGCACTGCTCTGCGGCTAGACATTTTGCTTCGCTTCCCGGACGAACAAGCAGGACGGGCATGTGTTCACGTTTCAGTAACTGCTCCACGAGGTAACTGCCAACAAAACCCGTTCCGCCAAACAACGCGACTCTCATGCT
>JAOTWM010000644.1 GCA_029862885.1 Gammaproteobacteria bacterium | reverse complement strand
ATCGCCGATCTGCAGCGTACCCTGACTCACGAGACGCGTTAATGAGTAATAATAGGACGCATTACCTGGGTCCCGGCTCTTCTGGCTCCAGCCCGCATCGCCCTGTAACACAACCGGTTTGGTGCTGTGCAGCGTGAGCATGAGCGACACCTCGTTGGTGCTGCCACGTATCGTTAACGTTTGGCAACCGCGACAACGGTCGTCGTTCGATATCCCATGAATCGACCAATCATCCAACCAGACCCGCAACGGCGCGGACGCAGCACCGGCCAAGCCCAGCGCACCACGGCTGAAGCGCTCGGCCTGATAGAATCGACCGGCGCTACTGTCAGTCACTGCAAAGTGCGCCATATAGGCTTGGTTGGTCGCCCATGCGGAGTTCAGCTTCGATGTGTGTGGCGACAGAGCGTTGCGAAAAAACGTGAGCTCATAACCGAAGTGCCGCTGCCTTGGATCCTCAAGATTACCGGTCAAATACCACCATTCGGTTTTGAAGTTCGGGTGCGCGCCGTGGTCTTCGGGAAACCGCAACTCGATTGGGTTGGTTGCTCGCGTAAATCCGGGGTCGGCGACACCTCGGAATGTCTGGTGTAGGTACCCTGTCCCTGTGGTGGCCGTAGTCGATGTCGGCTGCGGAAGTTGTTGCAGCCACCACAGGGCGACGAGCGTAGCGAGGCTGGTTACTATTCCTATACTTACTGTCGTGGACCGGGCGCCCGCCATCGGTACGTTATTCCTCACGCAATGCCAGCGCGGGCTGGACCGTGGCGCCGCGTTGCGCCGGATAAAATGCCGCCAGCAAAGCCGCCGTGATTGCTAGCAACATCGTCTGTGCGATCACTTCGGGCGCGATGCTCATATCGATACTCCATCCGAAGGAGCGGCGGTTGATGATTCGAACTAGTACCCAAGCCAGCAGGGTACCTATCGGAACTGACAATACGGCCGCTACTGCACCCAACAGGCCCGTTTCGACGATGATTAGACGGAACAACTGAGACGGAGTCATTCCCACCACCCGTAGCAGCGCAAAGTCCTTGCTGCGTTCAAGCTGGATCGACATTAGTGCGGCCAAAATGCCCACCGCCGCTACGATCAACGCGAGCGCGCGCAGTACATTTGTAACGGAAAAAGTACGATCAAATACCCGCAATGACGCAGCACGCAATTCTCGTGCGGAGCGAATACGCACTGACGCGGACACCGCCGGCCAACTGTGGATCGTATCGATCACCGTGTCGGCGGTGATATCCGGGCCCAAGTACAACGTCACCGAAGTTAGCACTGGATCCTGCCAATGCTCAAGGTACGTCTGCCGGTGCATTGCGACCACACCACCATCGGCCGCATAGTCGTAATACACGCCCACCACCCTAAAATCCCGATAACCGCGAGCGGTACGCAGCGCGATGCTGTCGCCTGTGCCAATCCGATGTCGATAAGCGTAGGATTCCGAAACGATCACCGAGTCGATACGCTGAAATTGCGGCCACACGGCATTGCTGGTGCGCTGAGTGAACTCGAACCCGGCAAATCCGGCGCGGTCGATCCCAATTGCATACAACTCAACGCGCGCTCCTTCAGATTCGATCGAGGTCCGACGCTCCCGTGCCAACGATGTGACCCCGGGCAACGCGGCTAACTGTTGTACCAAGCTCGGATCGAGCCGGCGACTAACGCCACCGGACGCCGCGACGTAAACGTCTGCTCGTAATCGCGCTGTCAGCCAGTCCTCCACACTATCGCGAAAACTCGCGATCATAACGCCGACTCCAATGGCGGCAGCGCTGGCCGTCGTCAGCGCGGCCACAGCCATACCGGTGCGGCTTAATGATGCTGAGAGCCCCCGCACCGCCATTCGACCCGGCAGGCCGAACAGCGCGCCGATGCCGTGGCGGACCGCTTTAAGTAACCACACCATAAGCTGGGGCGTCATCACTGCGTAACCGATCACAAGAAAAAACAAGCCCGCGAACCCCATAATCAAGCTACTCGATGCAATAGTTAGTACCACACCTCCTAATGCCATCAGAAGCAACCCGAGATTCGCTGCGATTCGTGATCCTCTGTGGGTCTGACGCTCAAATACGGATCTGCGCAGCGCGCTTGCAGGTACGGTACGGGTCGCCTCCCAAGCCGGAATACACGCCACCACAATCGTCGCTAGGATTCCGGCCCCGGCGGCTTTGGCAACGGTCAGAGGCGGTAGGGGTAAATTAGCGACCTCGATGCTGAAGTACAAATCACTGATCGTGCGGGTGATAAGCCCGACCAGGCCATTCGCGAGCAAGACGCCGCCAATGACGCCGATGCACGTGGCAATAGACCCGATCAAACCAGCTTCCACAATAATCTGTGCGAAGATCTGCGCACGACCGACCCCGAGCGTGCTCAGCACACCGAACTGCGCCCGACGCCGAATCACCGAGAACGTCATCGCGTTATAGATCAGGAACAATCCAATCAGCAGCGCCAATAGACTTAATGCCGTTAGGTTGATTTCGAACGCGCGTGTCATTTCGCGCTGAGTATTTCCAGGGAAGCAG
>JAOTWM010000643.1 GCA_029862885.1 Gammaproteobacteria bacterium | reverse complement strand
CCGCTAATCGGCAAGAAGTCCTTCAATGGTGAATACGAGGTTGCGATTTTGAAGATGATAGCCAGAAACTTCACGCCATTGGTGAAAGGCCGTATTGCGCCAATTACCATTTCATAGCCGTGGTCCAGTTTTTCGAGTAGCTCGCCGAAATCGCGGGCATCGTGCTGGCCGTCATCGTCCATGAATGCAAGGATATCCCCCGGTGCTGCTCGGGCGCCACTTTTTACTGCGGCGCCGTTAGCCAGGCAGCCAACCTCAGGTAATGGGTGGGGTATTGGGCATCGCATATCGAGCCATCGAAACCCATTTGATCCATAAGGCCGGGTTGATCCGAAATACGGCCAGGACCGGAGCAGTGACGCTCATCCAACGATTTGGTAGTGGATTGAATCTGAATACCCATTTGACGTGCATGAATGCAGGAGGTACGAGCCCATGGAAGGGCGAGGTAGAACGAAGCAGGAGCCAGAGTCGAGAGTAACTCATGGAGCGGTTGCTGAATGCGCAGGCGCGACCAGCTACTGGATAGCCTTAGGTCCCCAGGCCGGACGCGAAGCGTTCACTCTGCAAACCGTACCCGCTCGGGACGACAATAGCAGCGCAAGCAACACACTCGCTAAAGCAGCCGGCTTAGCCCGCATATTGCACGAAGGCGGACGATGTATCAGCAATCGTGCGCATAAATCAATCAATTACTCCGTGTTTTGCGACCCGGATCCGGTGTTCAGTTTGTCCTGTTCGGAGTTCCCAGAGGGAGCGTTAGAAATTCTGTGTCAATCCTTAAAGCTATACACAAAGAGGATTGAATCATGGCAGAGAAATTTGATTTTGACGCAGCGCCGAAGGCGCCGCAATCGGGCCAAGCGATCAGGGGGAAGGTCGAGGTTCTTGCGCCGCAACACCGTCAATAAGCATCGGCCACCGCCTCTTTTACCAATTGGCTCAACGGCTTATAGCCAAAACTGGGCATCGGACGACCATTGACAAAAAATTCCGGTGTTGCCCGGACATTGAGGATCTGACCGTCCCGTACATCCTGTTGAACCACCTGGGCCACCTCGGGACGTTTCATATCGGCCGTAAACTTCTCCTGATCCAGATCCAGAGAGTTTAACAGAGCCAACGCCCGCATCGGCTGGGAGGCGTGATTGATCACCCAGCGATGTTGGTTGCCAAACAACAACTCCAAGGCTTGCCAAAACTTACCCTGATAACGGGCCGCCTCCAGCATTTTCACCACTTGATCCGAGCCCGGATGAAGCGGTGCGTAGCGTAGCATCACCCGGACCTTTCCCGGATATCGGTCGATCAATTGCTTTGTTAAGGGATGGAAATCCCGACAGGTTCCACAAGCTGGGTCAAAAAACTCAACGATGGTGACCTTGGCATTGGTGGGTCCTTTGATAGGGGCGCCTTTGCGCTCCAGCAGACTCATGTTTTGGCTCACCGACGCCGTTTGTTGAGAGGTCTTTTGATCCTGAAACACTACTATGGCAACAACAAGAGCCGATATAAGAAGCCCGGCGGCAGAAATAAAAAGAATTTTTCGGTTCATGGTGATTTCATCCTAGGTGTAAATAAAAGCAAAACGCCGATGAGAGTGAAGGTCAAAAGAGAGAGCACAGGAATGCTTAAGAACCCCAGCCAAGAGATATGGGTTTCCGAACAAGGAATGCCTTGAATACAGGGTTGAACGTTTTCGGGAATGATCCCGGCGACCAGAAGTACATGGAACAGAGCAATCAACCACCCCAGCCCGGTCAGAGCACTCGCATACCGCACCGCTTTGGGGTCATACGGAAACAGGCCAATGGCCAGAATGATGACCAGTGGGTACATGGCTATGCGTTGATACCAGCACAACACACAAACGGGAATTCCCGCGACTTCACTGAAAAACAGGCTGCCGAGAGTGGCACTCGTGGCCACGATCCAAGCGGCAAAAAGCAATGCCCATTCGGTTTGAACACCTGGTAAAGAGTTATTTTTTTCCATACGTTAACCCGCAAAAACCAAATCGATCCTGTCACTCGCAACTAGCAGCGGGTCGCTTTCCATATTCCAGCATCAATAGCGTGATCACGGAAGTATAGAGCACATGATATCCGGCACATGCACTCTGACTGGGACGTAGCAATTGGGTTGAATTGGGCGGGAAACATACTCGTGCGGAGCTGGAATCTTATCGAATTATCGCTAAGGGTGCACTAATGCCGCGGGCGCGGGAAGCGCAGGAGCGGCGAAGTTCAATGGACTTCAGGAGGATGTGTGTGGTGCCAGCCCGAGAGGGTATCTTGAGCACCACGAGAGAAGGCCGGGGGTTTCCCTCCGGCCTTTCTCAAACGTCCCTTACTAACAATTTATTCCATCATTAGTTAGATTCAGCGACGCTGATCCGAACTGGCATCATCGTCGTTATCATCCGCCGCCGCCGGGGCACGCACCGAGCGTGTCGCCATGAGCCAAGTGGTCCGACACAGATTCTGCATCGATCTGAATCGTCCTTGCGTTATCCGATTTGCCAGGCGGTATGTGACAGATCGTCACCTTGCCGT
>JAOTWM010000642.1 GCA_029862885.1 Gammaproteobacteria bacterium | reverse complement strand
CACATCATTGTCGGTTTGGATGTTAAAGAAGGCCGTTTGGCGGTGGACGGCTGGTCGAAGTTATCGAGCCACGATTTGATCGATTTAGCGCAGCACTTCGAAAACGACGGTGTGGAGGCGATCATCTACACCGACGTGCAGCGCGATGGCATGTTATC
The DNA here is from genome assembly GCA_029862885.1 of Gammaproteobacteria bacterium. GTDB lineage: Bacteria > Pseudomonadota > Gammaproteobacteria > Arenicellales > JAOTWM01 > JAOTWM01. The sequence goes on along the minus strand of JAOTWM010000642.1, from coordinate 2,400 downwards.
CGGAGTCAACGTCGAGACCACGGTGGCATTGGCCGAGGCGGTGCGAATTCCGGTTATAGCGGCGGGTGGCGTGCACGACCTGGAAGACGTGCGCCGGCTGTGCGCGGTGGCGGATTCCGGGATCAGCGGCGCCATCACCGGCCGTGCGATCTACGCGGGAACTTTGGACTTTGCAGCGGCGCAGGCGTTGGCCGATGAACTCGACCCCGAGTGAGTCCTGGCAGTTTCTCCGCCATGGCCTTATGTAAGCGAATCATTCCGTGCCTCGACGTTGACGATGGGCGCGTGGTCAAGGGTGTGCAATTCGTCGATATTCGCGACGCCGGCGATCCGGTGGAAATCGCGAGCCGATATGATAATCAAGGTGCCGACGAAATCACTTTTCTGGATATTACCGCGAGCTCCGACAATCGGCGCACCATGTTGGACGTTGTTGAGGCGGTCGCCTCGTGCGTGTTTATTCCTTTGACCGTAGGTGGCGGAGTGCGCAGCATCGACGATATTCGTAATCTGCTCAATGCTGGCGCGGATAAGGTCTCGATCAACACCACCGCGGTGACCGACCCAGGATTTGTGGGCCGGGCCAGCGCCCGTTTCGGTGCGCAATGCCTGGTGGTGGCGATCGATGCTAAGCGCGCTAACGCGGCTGCCGGTGACCGTTGGGAGGTGTATACGCACGGCGGGCGCCGTGCCACCGGAATCGATGCGGTGCAGTGGGCGGCCGAGATGGCGCGGCGTGGTGCCGGCGAAATCATGTTGACCAGCATGGATCGCGACGGCACCCGCGATGGCTTTGACCTGGACCTGACCCGAGCAATAGCCGACACTGTGATGATCCCAGTGATCGCATCCGGTGGCGTGGGTTCGCTGGAGCATCTGCTGGCTGGGATCCAACAGGGTCATGCCGACGCGGTATTGGCGGCCAGCATTTTTCATTTTGGCGAGTATACCGTCGGGGACGTCAAACATTATCTGGCCGATGCGGGTATAGAAGTGCGCTTATGACGGACGATCGAGAATGGTTAGGGCAGATAAAATGGTCGGCGGACGGCTTGGTACCGGCCATCGCGCAGGACGCGGACAGCCACGATGTATTGATGGTGGCATGGATGAATCGCGACGCGCTGCAGGAAACTCTGCGACTCGGGTGCGCGGTGTATTGGTCGCGGTCACGGCAAGCGTTGTGGCGCAAAGGGGAGCAATCCGGCAATGAGCAGGAAATTCGCGAGATTCGTCTGGATTGCGACAATGACGTCATATTGCTAAAAGTCGAGCAGCGCGGCGGAATCGCGTGCCATACCGGCCGTAGGAGTTGCTTTCATCAGCGCCTCGATGGAGGGCAATGGCGCACCGTCGAGCCGGTGTTGCAGGATCCGGGCAGTATTTATGGATCCGGCTAGAGCCGGTCGCATCGAATCGGGCCCCGGGCATGAGCAATAGTAGCGATATATTGGATAACCTCGGTAAGGTGATCGAGGAGCGCAAACAGAAAACCGCGGATGAGTCGTATGTGGCCACATTATTTGCGGGCGGAATTGACACCATCTTGCAAAAGATTGGCGAGGAAGCGGCGGAGACCGTGATTGCGGGAAAAAACGGCAACCCCGATCGAATTGTTTATGAGGTGGCCGATCTGTGGTTTCATAGCCTAATATTGCTGGCGCACTACGACTTGGCGCCAGCCGATGTGTTAAAAGAGCTGGAGCGCCGATTCGGCCGTTCCGGATTGGACGAAAAGGCGGCGCGGAATACCGGCCACGGTTAGGGGCACGGATCGATGCGCCGCATTATTGAGCGAACAGTTGGAGAATTATTATGGGTCTTGGCGGTATAAGTATTTGGCAGTTGTTGATCATATTGGTCATCGTTCTATTGTTGTTCGGGACTAAGAAACTGCGCGGTATGGGCGGCGATTTGGGTTCCGCCATCAAAAGCTTTCGAAAATCGATGAAAGACGGTGACGACAAACCGGTGGATCAGGTCGATCCCGAGCAACTCGAAAACGACGCTGACGAGGCGGTCGACGCCGACGTTGCGCCCGCGCAGAAGGACAAAGCCTGATTTCGGTCGCGACCGGGAACGGATATGTTCGACATCGGGTTCTGGGAACTCGCTGTGATCGCGGTGGTTGCACTGGTTGTGATCGGGCCGGAGCGATTGCCGCGTGCAGCACGCACCGCCGGTCTTTGGGTCGGTCGGGCGCGACGCATGGTGGCGGAAGTTAAATCCGACATCGATCGCGAAATTAATGCGGAAGAGTTGCGGGAAATTAAAAGCATCGGTGAGGATCTGAAAGATACGCGTACCGTATTCGAGAAAGCAGCGAGCTCGATGACCGAGGTGCCCCGGGATTTGCAAAAAGATGTGCTGGACGCCGACGCCGACGATACCACCGCGGGC
>JAOTWM010000640.1 GCA_029862885.1 Gammaproteobacteria bacterium | reverse complement strand
ATTATCAACACCTCCCGCTCTATAGTTAGAGCTTAGGTGTTGCATCGACCGGTTGAAATCGCAGCCGTTAGCTGTCCCTCATTTTGATGCAATTCTGATGATCTGAACGGCTGCTTTTGGTGAAAGCGGACGTTCGCAGTCACAAATCAGGAAATCGCAATCGAGCCTTCAAGAATAAGCTCGTGAATGGCTGCTTTACACCCGGAAGCAGCCGCTGAGCTATAGTAGTGATGAATGGCTGCTACTGACCCAATGGGGACGTTCGCTTGAGACCGCGTGCCTTGTACTGAGTGCAACCTAAGAATGGGAATCAAGTCGGACATGACAAAATCGCTGCTAGTTTCCGCGTCCATCGCGCATGTTGAAGAACTCATGTCGTGGTTTCGGGATCGAGAAGCAGTTTCAAACTGGGGTGGTTCACCGTTTCGCTATCCATTCAGTAGGGAGAGTTTTCTTGAGGACGTTTACTGGGACAGGATGCCGACATTTGTTCTGCTCGATACCGTAGGCACGATGGTTGGCTTTGGCCAGACGTATGAGAAGGAAGAACGGGGCCACCTTGCAAGACTGATAGTGTCTCCGGGGCATAGGGGAAAAGGGCATGGTACGGTGCTTGTCGAACAATTGAGCGAGAAAGCCCGGGAGCTTTTTTCTTGCTCAGAGTTCTCTCTATTTGTAGTGGGAGACAATGAAGTCGCTACTCGCTGTTATGCGAAAGCCGGATTTGAAGAGGCGTCTTACCCCAGTGGAGACATTCATTATCCGTCCTACAAATTCATGATTAGAAAACAATCCTGAATGACCGGAGGTGGCCGAAACCAGCCGCTCACCCAGCTGTATACTCAGCGGCTGGTACTGACCCAAAGCGGACATTGCGTTCGCCCATCCTCAGGCAAAAACTCGGCCTGATCTGAATCCCCATCCAGAAAATGGGTGATGCATTTGCATCATACGATTGATGCAGATTGCCTACCGCAGCCCTTAAGTACAGAGTTTTCAACAGGTTCTTCGCTGATTCATTTGCATTAAGGAAATGAGTCATTTGCTCACTACTGTGCAAGGCAAACAATAGCTACGCTGGTGCCTGAAAAAGGCAAACCTGACCAAAGTCAGGGACGCAATGCCACGGGTCCTCGCTTCCTCCGAGAAGCCATCAATGACTCCCCGAAGGACCCAAGATCGCCGGGCTGCCGCAGTTTGTTCTTGGCCCAAGTAAAAAAAAACGGGAGAGAGATATGCGATCAATACAGGTTCTTTTTGCACTTGCAGCAGCCTTTTTAGCTCAATCAGCGATGGCTCAAGGTGGTGGTCCGCCAGCGGGCGTGGGAAACAACATATTCGAACTCATCGCTGCTTTAGATGCACGTGTAGCGACCCTGGAGGCAGAACAGGGAAGAGTATCACCCGATGCCGATCTGACTGGCTCAACTTATTGTATCTTTGGCCAAGGCACTTGGTTGTTTGCTGAACCGGGCGTCTCTGCAACTGTCACCGCAAACCCATTTAGTGCGCGGCTGGACTTCACCAGTGCTACACAGCTTACAGTTACAGGGATATATGATCCTATTACGAGTCTCCATTTTCCCTTCCTTACGTTGGTCGATGATGAAGACGATCTCGGCGCCGAAACGATCACGTACACTGTTGTGGGGAACGTGTTGACGCTTATTTTTACTGACAATGGAGAAAGCGAAGCCGCCTCTTTCACAATGACACCTGATGCGCAAGTATTCGTTAGTGGCTTTTTTGAGCGGTCGATGGATGCCGACCTTGAGGCATGGGAAACTGGAATGATAGTTGGTGTGCAGGCAGCTAGCTGCGATTGATTGGCCTGCAAGCAGCGGCCAATAGAGAAGCCCGGTGTGACAGGGATTTGCATATACGGTAATTCATAACTGAACGACCGGTTGTGGCCGTAAGCTGCCCTTCGATTTGCTCGATTTCTAGCAATCTGAACGTCTGCTTTGGGTGAGAGCAGACACTGCGTGAACACGATGCGCGACCGTGCAAAAGAACATTTTCATGTTCTACTGGTACTACTCCGTTCCCCATTTTGTTTCGACGTTGATGCCTATCGTGCGTAAAAACGCGCTCGGCAGAATTCCACCTGCCGACACGATGACTGCATCGTTCGCGATTGATTCATTCGTGCCCTCGACTTCGATTATGACGCTGCGCTCGCCAATAGCCTGGACATTTGAATTGAAGAGGACGCGAATCCTGCCGGTCGCTTGCATCTCTTCAACGAGTTGACGGTTTTTGGGTTTCGCCCGCGAAAAAGCGGCAGACCGGTACGATAGGGCAACTGTGGTACCTGTCTCAGCAGCAATGCTCGTGGCGGCCTCCAGCGCACTATCGCCGCCACCAACGACAAGGACATTTTGGTTTCGGTGCTGTCCGGGATCGATAACGCGGTACACGACTTTACTCATCTCCTCGCCAGGCACACCGAGTTTTCTCGGTGAACCGCGACGCCCAATCGCCAGTAATACGGCACGCGTACTGTAGCTGTTGCAATTGGTTTTCACTGCGAATCCGCCGCCGGGTGCCGCTTCAATCGCCTCGACG
>JAOTWM010000641.1 GCA_029862885.1 Gammaproteobacteria bacterium | reverse complement strand
TCAGTCGGGAAACTTTCAGCTCAACGTGATGCTGCCGGTGATCGCGCATAACCTGCTGCAAAGCGTTTCGATTCTCGCCAGCTCCGCCACCCTGCTCGCGGACAAGGCCATCGCCGGATTCACGGTCAACGAGGAACGGACGGCTGAAGCCCTGGATCGCAATCCCATACTCGTCACCGCGCTCAATGCGGTCATCGGTTATGAGCGCGGCGCAGCGATTGCGAAGAAGGCTTATTCCGAAGGCCGTGCGATCATGGAAGTTGCCAAAGAGGAAACCGACCTGAATGAAGATGAGCTCAGGCGGCTGCTGGATCCGGAAGGATTGACTCGGGGAGGAATAAAAAAATAATCGGTTGGAGACTGGAGACTGGGGCCGAAGCTTGGTGGCTGAAATTTACGGAGGACAATAGAATCAATAGGGTCGGAATCTATAGGAATCGATAGGATCAGACTCAGCTGATTTTGGAGGCCGAAGATAAAGTCTGAATCAATGGAGTCTGACCCACCGCCGTCCCATAAGCCTTCAGATCAAAAAAGCTGGCCGGTGTTTTCATTCAATGGGTCCGGCGGAGCGCCCCGAATCAGCGTTAACAGGTCGATGCGATGGTCTGGTCACAGCTGAGCCCCGTGGACCGGTCCACGCGGCGACGGCCTGCTACCCGCCAGGTAGCGTTTTTGCGGGTCCGGGTGACAAAGAAAATATCGCCGTCAGTCAAGGCTTCAAACCACCGATAATCCGTATAGCCCTTATCGAACGCCACCAGACTGCCCTGGGGGAAACGCAAACACCGGCCGACCTCGATGTCCGAGGTCTTACCCAAACTGACCGTCACAAACGCCGGCAGATAGCCTCCGTGGTCCAACCCCACGTGCAGCTTCACCGCCGGTATCCCCAGGGCATAGTGCGCCCACGGGAGTATCCGTAACGCCTGACCCGGTCGTGGGCCATCGAGACGGACGAAACCGGACGCTCCCGCACTCGCCTTTCCGCGCCCTCTCACGGGTCCGACCCATCCACCGGTGACTCACACTGCATTAGAACCGCCGGTGGTCAACGGATCAGACCGGGAGCCACACCCGGCCTTGGGGCCCACGGCAAGTCGGTTGCGCACGGCTGCGCCACTGAGTTGTGCCAGAAGCCTGCCTGATCTATTCGACCATTGTTCCCCAAGGTTTGGGAATGCGCGTCCTCGCGGTCGGTGGTTGCTCCTAGGGTTCAAGTTTCATCTTGGTCGGTCGATATAGTCCTAACAGCCACGGGACCAATGGCGGGGTACTAGCGATGGCAATCTCACCGGGGCGCCTGCCCAACGAGCTCCGGCAATTACTCGACTCCGACCTGGATTCCGCCTGCTATCGCGAAATCGCCGACCAGCAGGTGACGTCTCTGCCGCAGAAAGATGTCAGAGGGGAGGCGTTTCGACCACAGTCCAAAGCCGACCCGGCGACATTACTGTCGATTTGCGAATTTGGATCCCCGAATCAATCGTGTGGCCGAAATCGAGTCGCGCTGCGGCGATTGCAACTGCTCAAAACGTTGATGGATGACCATGAGGACGCGGCAGTTGCGATAGCGCGTGGATTTGACAGACCATTTTGACGCACTCCGTCCAATCTTTGCCGTCGTAGACGGCAACTTCTTGCCACCCGAGTCGCCCAAGGCCTTGTTCGTAGCTGGTCAGGAATCCGGCACGAACATTGCTGTTGAAGTTTGCAGGCGCTACCTCGGGTCGACCTGAGGGAGTAGCACGGTCGGCAAGACTGATCCTTACAAAGAGGAAGATGTCATGAGTATTTTCTCCCGCGAGCGATGGAGCTGGTCTTCGTATGGCTTGGAAGTCCGCTCGGGTGGACCACCTGAAGGGGCGTGGGCAACGAATCGAAGAGCGAATAAGTGGAGGAAGCGAGTAAACGAGCGACAGGCTCGAGGCGCGTTCAGAATGCGCCGCGGCAGCCGGGCACAAGTCATTCGCACAGCGATTCGAGTCCCGGCTGAAAAAGGCCGCCGCAGTCTCTCATCTTCGCACCGAATTCGTGGACAAAACCAATCCTGAAGGTGCGCGCGGAGACGGCACTACAGGAGTTGAGGGGCGCCGCTGAAATTGCCCGAGAACCGGGGAACGAAGAAATTGCCGACAAACTGAAGACGATAGCTGCTAATCGTGAGTCCGTGTTGACCCACGCAGTCGAATAGAGTGATTCGCGTTCAACCAAGCTGTACAAGCTCGTAGGCAAGATGTCGTAACGCATTGACTTAGGAAGATGTAAGTGCTCCATCCATGCTGGCCAAAGACACGACGACCTTACAGTCGGCATCTGAGTTGGTCGGATGGAGCGTACTCGAGCTAACATGGCAATCCTTTCGTTCGCTCGGCATTGTGGAACAGCAGCGACCAACGACCTGGAGAAGATAGTTCGTTTCCAGGACGCGAGCGGTAGGTGGCATTGTTTTGGTGAGTCTTGTGGCCAGCGCTCGAAAACTTGTCCACTCAGCTGTATTAGCTGTAGGAGTCGCGACCTGATCTGACACCTCGCTTGGATGAGTAAGGATTACCGCCTCTGATGGAA
>JAOTWM010000639.1 GCA_029862885.1 Gammaproteobacteria bacterium | reverse complement strand
TTCTTGGCGTTGTTCGGTATCGCGCATGCGGCATGGGCCGAGGTCGCATTGCGCAATCTACGCATTTGGCATGCACCGGAACGCTCCCGGATCGTATTCGACTTGGATAAACCCGTCGTGCATAAGGTGTTTACGTTGAGTGGACCGCATCGATTGGTTATCGATCTGACCGACGCGGTGTTCTATGGGCGTTTTCCGGCGCCCGATACAATGGGTCCGCTCGCGGTTCAGTTACGAATGGCGCGGCGTTCCGCGTCGCAGTTGCGATTTGTGGTGGATTTACGCAGCGCGGTGCAGCACGCCGCATTTTTGTTGCCACCGAACGGCGGCTACGGTCATCGACTGGTGATCGATATTGCACCAGGCCGACCCGCGCCCGCCCAAGCACTAACGCCGAAACCGGCGCCGCGCTCGGGTATTACGGTGGCGATCGATGCCGGGCACGGTGGCGAAGATTCCGGTGCGCGCGGAGCGCGCGGTACCCGCGAAAAGGCCGTAGTATTGGCCATCGCGAAAGAATTGCATCGTAATATCAACGCTGAGCCCGGAATGCGCGCGGTATTGACCCGTAGCGGCGACTACTACGTGAGTTTGCGCGAACGCACGGCGTTCGCACGCAAGCATAATGCGGACTTGTTCGTGTCGATCCATGCCGACGCATTTCCGCAACGATCCGTCAAGGGCTCGTCGGTGTATGCGCTGTCGTCGCGTGGTGCGACGAGCGAGGCGGCGCGCTGGTTGGCGGGCAAGGAAAACGCGTCGGATTTGGCGGGCGGGGTATCGATTAGCGATAAAGACGATACACTTGCGGCCGTGTTGTTGGATTTGTCGATGACCAAAACGATCGAACACAGTCTTGAATTCGCACGTGATATTTTGTCTTCGTTAGCGAAAGTCGGTCCTGTGCACAGCCGACGGGTGGAGCAAGCCGGATTCGTGGTGTTGAAGTCGCCCGATATTCCCTCTGTGTTGGTGGAGGTTGCGTATATTTCCAATCGCGGTGAAGAACGCAAGTTGCGCACGCGGCGCTTTCAGAAACAAGTCGCGGACGCGATGTTGGCTGGAATTCGAACCTTTGTGAAGCGCAATCGTCGACGTTTCGTCGAGATCGGCGGTAGTCAAGGCTAACGACGATGGCGATTACCGATGCCGAAGACGTGCAATCGACGAAACCGAACCCGGGAACCCCGCGCGTACAATACCTCGATGCGCGCCTAGTCGATCAAATTGCGGCGGGTGAAATCATCGACCGCCCGGCGTCGTTACTGAAAGAGTTGCTGGAAAACTCGCTGGACTCAGGCGCCGATCGAATCGACATCGATGCCGAAGGCGGTGGGGTAAAACGCATCCGCGTACAGGATAACGGCTGCGGTATTGAGGCCGACGATTTGCATTTGGCGTTGTCGCGGCATGCCACCAGTAAACTCTCCGAACTCGATCAGCTGGAACGGATCAGTAGCCTCGGTTTTCGTGGCGAGGCGTTACCCAGTATCTCGTCGGTATCCCGTTTGGTGCTCACCTCGCGTAGTGCCGACGCCGGGCACGGCTGGCAGGTTCGCGGCGCAGCCGACGGATCGCTGTCGACGCCGGCGCCGGCGGCGCACGCATTTGGGACGACGGTGGAAGTCACCGATTTGTTTTATAACACACCCGCACGGCGCAAATTCTTGCGTACTGAGACGACGGAATTACAGCACCTGGACCGGGTCGTACGACGTTTAGCGCTGAGTCACTTCGAGGTCGCGTTTCGCTTCGCTCATAACCGCAAGGCCACACTGGAATTTGCTTGTGCGTCGGATGCGGCGGCTCGGCAGCGCCGACTCGCCGCAATCTGCGGCGATGCATTCGCCGGCGGCAGCGCGGCAATTGATACCGCCGCGAGTGGAATGCGTTTGCACGGTTGGTTGGGATTACCGACTTTTTCGCGCAGCCAGCGCGACATGCAATATTTTTTCGTTAACGGCCGCGCGGTGCGCGACGCGTCGGTGGCCCACGCTGTGCGCCGAGCCTACGACGATGTGCTGTACCATGGGCGGCATCCGGCGTTTGTGTTGTTCTTGGAAATCGACCCTCGCGGGGTCGATGTAAACGTGCATCCGGGCAAGCACGAGGTGCGGTTTCGCGATGCACGTTCGGTTCATGATTTTCTGTTTCACGGCATCCAGCGCCAGATTGCATCCGGTCAAAACGCGGTGGTCGCGGCGCCGGGCGCCGCGCTGGCTGGCACCACGCCGACTTATCCAGAAGCCCAACAACACGGATTGCGATTGGGGACGGTCCGCGAACAGGTGCACGCCTATCGGGACCTGCATCCGGCCGATGGCGCCGCGACTGCCGTTTCGGACCAGGCGCGAACCGAAGCCGGACCGCTCGGTTTCGCACTGGCCCAACTCAAAGGCGTCTACATCCTGGCCGAGAACAGTGACGGATTGATTCTGGTCGATATACACGCGGCCCACGAGCGCACTACGTACGAGAACCTAAAGCAGCAGCTGCAAGGCGATGCAGTCGCGGTGCAGCCATTGCTGGTGCCGGTCAGTCTCGTCGTCAGCGAGGCTGAAGCCGAACTCG
>JAOTWM010000637.1 GCA_029862885.1 Gammaproteobacteria bacterium | reverse complement strand
CACGTGTGCTATCCCTATTTCACGGAGTTGGTCATGGTGGCGGGCAAACATCCCAACATCTATCCGTCTCCGGACGAGCGCATATTTGACCTTAATGGTGAGGTTTGGGAGCGAGTCGTCAATGAGGAATACATGGGTATGGCGGACCAATTCCTTTTCGGTAGCGCCTATCCGTTCTATCCGATTAAGGAATATGTCGAAGAATTCTTTAGTAAATTTTCTTGGAAAGAGGAAGTCTTGGATAGGATCCTGTACAGAAATGCTCTTAGAGCACTAAAGCTAGAGAACGATCCAGTGTTCAGAAAAATGTATGACTTGGATAAGGTTTCGGCGCGGAGCAGCCCTGGTGCTCACGGAAAATCGCTTTTATGGCACCAGCCCGTCGATAAAGACGGTCTTGGGGTGGCATAGGGGCCCGTATAGAACCTCTAGATTGGCAACGTTTTGACCACCTTAATCGGAAAGTAGTTATTGTGTCGAAGTAATCGAAATGTTTCGGGAATTCTGACTTAACTTTTGCGGAGGTTGAGATGACGTTCAAACTCTTCGTCGATGGTTCCACTCGGTCTCTTTTAGCAATATTCGCATTAGCATTGGCGCAACTTTTAGTCGCCACTTCTGCGGAAGCCGCTGACACAAGCTATCCCTCAAAGCCGATACGTTTTCTTGTAACAAACGGACCCGGGTCGGGGTCAGATGTCATGGCTCGACTGATTGCTCATAAATTGACTGAAGCCTGGGGCCAGCAGGTAGTGGTAGATAACCGACCTGGCGCAGGCGGCAATATAGGCGGGGAAATTGCAGCCAACGCCTCGCCTGATGGCTACACAATTATGCTAGTTACTTCGAGCAACGCCATCGCGATGGCGCTATTTAAAAAGCTTAACTACGACCTGCGCAAAGATTTCTCACCGATCGCGCGTTTAGGCGCAGCGGCTTATATGCTGGTTGTAAATCCGTCGCTTAATGTTGCGTCGGTCAAGGACCTAATCGAGCTAGCAAAATCAGCGCCCGGAAAGCTAAATTACGCTTCCAGTAACATAGGCTCTGGTGTGCATCTAGCGGCCGAGATTTTTACAAGTATGACTGGTACAAAGATAGTGCACATACCATACCGAGGGCTGGGGGCGGCTCTAACCGGGCTCATGGGCAAACAGGTTCAAATGGCGTTTGCCATCACAACCGCGGTTACTCCTCACGTCAAGGCAGGAAGGCTGAAAGCATTGGGTGTTTCTAGTCTAGAGCGTAGTCCTTTAGCGCCCGATGTTCCGGCTATTTCCGAGTCAGTCCCTGGCTACGAGGCAATAGGATGGTACGGAGTAGTTGCACCTCGAGGAACCTCGAGCAATATAGTCGCAAAGGCCAATCGTGACCTCATTCAGGCCTTCAACACAACAGAGGTAAAAGACAGATTGGCCTTACTTGGGGTAACACCGATGACTTCGACTCCACGAGCTTTTGGTGTATTCATAGATAGGAAGATCGAAGAGTACCGTAAGGTGATTAAGGCCGCTGGCATACGCCTGCAATAGCGTGAAAGCTGTTGTGAAAAAACCGTTTCTGATTGGTTTGTCTGGAAGCGCGTACGAAACCATCGACCGTAATCCCGAACGCCATAAATAGATGCATTTGGGTTAGAGCTTCGCCGATAATGAGCAACCGAGACAATCCTAATGAACATAAGGATAAAGCGTGTAGAAGTATTCGGTGTTCAGGTGCCTCTCGTCAGCGCCTTTGAAAGCGCCAAAGGTTTTAAGACAGCACAAAAAAGTGCCATTGTCAGGATTACTGCAAACGATGGAGCACTTGGTATTGGTAGCGTTGAGCCAATTCTGAGTCCCAAGGCCTCTGAGACCGTGGAAGACGTCCTCAAGGTTCTTGAAGAACGGCTTGCTCCTGGTTTGATCGGAGTGGATCCTACGAACATAACTAACCTCCTTTCAGCGCTCGATTCCATCGTCCCGGGGTGCACAGAAGCAAAGGTGCCTATTGAAATGGCGTGTGTAGACCTTACTGCTCGGTGGTTCGGCGTGCCGATCCACACTTACCTTGGCGGAGCAGTGAAGGAACGCGTTTCATTTAACGCGTGGATTGGATTGTTGTCGCCGGACGAGGCAGCTGATGAGGCGCTTAGATGGTTAAAGCGTGGTTTCAAATCGGCAAAAATTAAAGTTGGCGGCGACATCAACACGGATCGTGACCGTATTGCTGCAGTTCGTGCCGCCGTTGGCGATGAAATGGCGCTCCGAATTGATGCAAATGAAGGCTACGATGCGGAGAACGCGATCAAACTCGCAAAGATGGTGCGTAAGCTTAATTTGCAGCATTTTGAACAGCCAGTGCCGAGAGATGATCTTGCAGGTTTGGCACGAGTTCGCCGACACGGCGGTATTCCAGTGATGGCAGATGAATCGATCACTGATCTTGCAAGTCTACTTGCGGTAATTAAAGCGGACGCAGCGGACTTAATAAAGCTAGGTATAAAGGAGCAGGGAGGATTCTATCGGGCGGTTCGGCTTCTAAACATACCGTCGTAAGTAATGCAGCATAATATGCGCCGTTCTGATACCCTGTCGGCATCGCAA
>JAOTWM010000636.1 GCA_029862885.1 Gammaproteobacteria bacterium | reverse complement strand
CGATGAAATGGTACACCGGGATAGGCGTGGTGCGCGGTGTGAAATGGCATATTCCAGCTGATCCAGCGCACTATTGGATTGCTGGTCGTAGTGCGGGAATTTTCCAGCATGTTCGGGACTAACGGGCAATCCGTATGTTCGGCTAGAAGGAACGCTCGCAACAGCGGTTGTCCAATCAATATTGGTAGAACCCAATAAGTCAAAATCAGATCGGATTCGAGTAGCACCGAAGCGCCCGCAACCGTGACATACACGGTAAGGTAAATTCGGGCTTCACGAACTACCCGTGGTCGGTGGTTGTGTGGAATATATGCCTCATCAATGTGCCCAGTACCGTGACGTACCAGTGTCGCCAAACGTTCGCGGAAATAAGGAAAGCCGCTCAGGAATATGAAGTAGGCGGCCAGTGACCTCGGCTTGGGCGAGGTCAGCTCCGGGTCGTGACCGGGACGCTGAGTATCGCGGTGATGGCGTAAATGGAAGTACTGGAAATACGCGGGCGGTAGTAGCAACAAGAAGCCGCAGACTCGTGCGACGGTATCGTTGATGGCGCGGCTCTTAAACGCCGTACGATGAATGGTTTCGTGCAGGGGCGCGAATAAAAATGCCAACACGGCGCCGTGTGCGAGCAAGGCCGGTACGATAAACGCCGTGCCGCGTGCCCAGGTCAACGCCACGCCGGTGATCGCTAGCATCGCCAAATGACTTGTCAACTGCAATGCTCCACGCCGATCGCAGCGCGCAGACAGTGACTGTAGAGCGGAACTCAGAGGAGTCGACATCGGAGTCCGGGGCGCAGATTTGGAAGTTAAGGTAGTGTAGCGTACGAGGTCCCGCCTGGCAGAATTGATCCGAGCGCGTCGTGGTTCACAGGCCGGTAAAGCCGGGCCTACGTTTTTCTAAAAACGCAGCTACGCCTTCACGATAATCATCGCTGCGGGCCGCTTGCGATTGCCATTGTTGCGCGAGGTGTTTCGTGTCAGCGTCAATACCAATACGCAATGACGACAGTATCGCTTTAGCGCTGGCAACAGAGGCCGGCGCGTTGGCGATTATCTCGGCCGCGAATTCTTGTGCGGCCTGCATCGCTGAATCGTCGGCGACGCGATCAATGAATCCTATATCCAGCGCTGTATCGGCGTTAAACGGGGCGGCTGAGAATAATATCTGCTTGGCACGGCTGGCACCCACTAGCTGCAGAAGATTGCGCGTATCGGAGGCACCGTAAACGATGCCGAGCTGGGCTGCGGGGATGCGGAATATGGAATTACGATCAGCGATGCGAAAGTCGCATGCCATTGCGAGGCTACATCCGCCACCGAAACACGAACCGGAAATCGTGGCGATTGTAGCGGCCGGGCTATCCATAATCCGTTGTGTCGCCGCGTCGACGGCTTGATCGTAGTCGTGACATTGCTGAGCCGTGTGCCGAATTCTTTGAAATTCGGCGATATCGGCACCCGCACAGAAATGCTCGCCATCACCAGTAATAATAATGGTTCGCACCGGCCGCTCGTTAGCAAGAGATTCAAATTCAGATGCGAGTTGCTGCCACATTGCAAGCGAAACCGCGTTGCGTTTGTCCCTGCGGCAGAGCGTGACGATCGCAAGCGCCGGCAGGCGGCGATCAACCTCTATGAGGTTCATAACTACTGCGTCTCGCCGCAAGCTCGATGTCGGGGTATTTCGCTGAACGCGTTCTGGGAATCGGTCGGTTAGCTTCGGTATGGTAGGCAAACACCAGTGAGAACTTGGTCTCGTCGGTCGTGTTCCTTCCAGCGGCGTGTAAAGATAGACAATGAAAAAACAACACGTCGCCTGCGTTCAATACAATCGACCGCGCGCCATCGATCAGCGCACGGTTTTCTGGCAGGTCTTCCCGCAAGAATAAAGCTGCATCGAAACGGCCTCGATCGAAATTCGAGCAATGGCTGCCGGGAATTAGCGACAAACCACCGTTTTCCGGATGTTCGTCACCGAGCGCAAGCCAAACGGTGATGAGGTCAGGCCGGTCGAATGACCAATAACGTATATTCTGGTGCCAATGCGTTTCGCTGCTGAAGCCTGGATGCTTGGTCATGATGCAGTTGTGATGGCTCTGCGACAGCGTGATCCGTTCGTTCGCCAATAGACGCGATAGGGTAGAGATCAGCGGCGCGGATGTGGCCCAGTTACGGAACATCTCATCACGGCTGTAAGCGTTGAGTAAGCGCCGCGGCGTTTCGCCGCCCGGTGCCAGTCGACTCACCGGACTTCCGGGATATTCCACGTCGACTTCGTATTCGAGTGGGCCGGTGGCGGGGTGTAACGATTTTATTATAAATTCTTGCATTCGTCGGCACAGACCGGCGTCGGCCTGCCCACGGACAATAATGAATCCGTCGCGTCGAAAGCGCTCGATTTCTGTGTCACAGGAGGTTGTGTATCTTGGAATTTGCTGCGAGATTGGCATTAGTTAGTTTTGTGGCGAGGCGTCATTGGCGCTCGGTGTCGTGATTCTCGGTATCGCGTAAGCAGATTGTCGATACTATTAGCAGATTCCGGTAGCCACAGCGATCCGCTACACCGATCAACAGAAACAGCATAT
>JAOTWM010000132.1 GCA_029862885.1 Gammaproteobacteria bacterium | reverse complement strand
CTATCCGTATCGCGTGCCTCGAAATACTGCAACGGGCGCACGTTGTCGCCTTCCACCGCAAATAATGACTCTTCATGCAGCAGATCGCTGACCAGGAGGCGCGCCACACCGGTCGGCTCGGCGATCGATGTCGCGCGATAATACGATCCTTCGCGTTGAATCGTTCGTTGTACCTCGGCCACAGCGGTAGCACCGCGAAACAAATCGTAATGCAATACCAAACGATCCGGAATTGTGTCCGCAAAGGCCGACACAGCGCACGTGCTCAGAATTGAAAGCAATGCACAACCAGCGAGTATTTGTCGGTAGATAGTCATAGCGTCGATGCGAGCCTACAGAGTCTTGCCTGAACGCAGCATTAACCCGGCCCGATAATATCAAGACCTTGCTCGGGCCGTAACTCGCCATCCAGCAGAACATGGTTACCACGCATCGTCAACCGGCCTTGCAAATGCCAGTCGATCGCGAGCGGATAAATCCGATGTTCTACCTGCAAAACGCGTTGCTGGAGCGAATCCACCGTGTCGTCTGGATTCACGGGCACCGCACCCTGGATGATGATCGGGCCGCTATCGAGATCGGCGGTAACATAATGCACGGTGGCTCCATGCCGCTCGACGCCGTCTTCTAGGGCTCGTTGGTGTGTATTGAGCCCTGGGTAATTCGGCAGTAGCGCCGGATGAATATTGACGATGCGCTGCGAATGTTTAAGTACGAACTCGCGCCCCAATATGCGCATGAATCCGGCCAATACGATTAAGTTCGGTGTGTGATGAGCCAGGCATTCCCCCAGTGCTGTATCGAATGCGTCGCGTTCGGCGAATTGCCGGTGGTCGATGACTTCGGTGTCTATGCGGTGGTGCCGCGCGCGCTGTAGCCCAAATGCTCCAGAGGTATTGCTTATCACTACTGCAATCCTAGCGGCAATTCGGTCCGTATTGATCGCGTCGATGATCGCTTGTAAATTGCTGCCGTTACCGGAGATCAGGATCGCGAGGGTTTTCGTTTCGGTCATGTCATTCGATGACAACGCGTGGCTCTCCGGAATGCGGTTCGATACATCCGATGTGGTCCGCGTGTTCGCCACCATCGGCAAGAAGCTCAAGGGTCCGCGTCGTGTCGTCGGCGGCCACGACGATGGCCATCCCGAGGCCGCAGTTAAATGTCCGATACATCTCGTCGGTGTCGATATTGCCTTGGCTTCGCAACCAGCCGAATATTTCCGGTTCTGGCCATGCTTTAGAATCGAGCATCGCTCGCATCGTGTCGGGTATGACTCGGCGGATATTGCCGGTGATCCCGCCACCAGTGATATGCGCAACTCCATGCACCGGGACTTCTGCCAACAGCCGAAGCAGCGGTCGCACGTAGATTTTCGTCGGCGTCAGCAATGCATCACCGAGAGTCCCGTCGTGCCATGACGATTTCAGATTCGAATCGCTAAGTTCCACAATCTTGCGAATCAACGAGTAGCCGTTGGCGTGTGGCCCTGACGATCGCAGCCCGATTACTACGTCGCCCGGTGCAATCTGGGAGCCGTCGATGAGTGCGCTTTTTTCGACGACACCGACACAAAATCCCGCCAGATCGTACTCACCCGCCGCATACATCCCCGGCATCTCAGCGGTCTCCCCACCGATCAACGCCGCTCCGGCTTGTTCGCAGCCGTGGCCTATGCCTTGCAGCACTGCGCGCGCCGTTTCCTGGTCGAGCCGGCCGGTGGC
Source organism: Gammaproteobacteria bacterium (assembly GCA_029862885.1). Lineage (GTDB taxonomy): Bacteria > Pseudomonadota > Gammaproteobacteria > Arenicellales > JAOTWM01 > JAOTWM01. The sequence continues at coordinate 9,728 of JAOTWM010000132.1, read as the reverse complement.
GAAATAGTCGAGGAAAAACAGCGGCTCGGCGCCTTGCACAATAACATCGTTGACGCACATGGCGACGAGATCCACGCCGATCGTATCGTGACGTCCCGTGGCGAATGCCAATTTGAGCTTGGTACCGACTCCGTCGGTGCCCGATACCAACACCGGTTGCCGGTATCGATCGGTGGGTAATTCGAACAGACCCCCGAACCCCCCAAGCTGGCCTAAACAACCCTCCCGCGCGGTACGCTGCACGATCGGTCGCAGCGCATCGACCAGCGCGTCTCCAGCATCGATATCGACCCCGGCATCCCGGTAGCTCAAGGAGGGTTGCACAGACTCAGACATTGTGTTGTACCGTCGATCTTTTCTCGGATCGATATGGTATCGTATATTGCCGTCCAAGACGGCCTTAAATGTGGCCTGAATTTTTAACGCAATAACCACTGTATGCGCCGCCCTTAACACTCCTTTGGACATCACGTAGAGCTGTGATCTCGCAAATCCCGAATTTCTTGACCCTGCTGCGAATTGGCGCTACGCCCGTATTGGTGCTGCTGCTCAACGACCGCGAGTACGACGTGGCGTTGTTATTGTTCGTTTTGGCCGGATTATCGGATGGTTTGGATGGCTATATTGCCAAGCGATTTGGGTTCGTGACGCGGCTCGGCGCAATTCTCGACCCATTGGCCGATAAAATGCTGATCATCAGCACCTACATTATGCTTACCGTGTTGGGCGATATCCCATTTTGGCTAATGGTTACCGTGGGTTTCCGAGACGTATTGATTGTCGGCGGTTATCTGGTGTTGGTTTCGCTCGACGGCGACGTGGATATGCACCCCAGTATCGTGAGTAAGATCAATACCTGTATGCAGCTTGCGTTGGTGATAATTATGCTCGCCCACAAGGCTGAACTTTGGTCGTTACCGCTACTCATTAATGTGACTATTGCCGCTGTGTTCGCGACCACGGTTCTGAGTGGTGCCCATTACGTATGGGTCTGGGGAATCCGCCGCGCAAGCAATGCGGCGCCGGAACGGCCGGTGACCGAACGACCGCAGCGGGGTTAGGTTCGCACGGATGACGCCTACCGTGCCCGCAATGCCGCGGCAGCTTTCATTGGCGGTTGGTCTGAGCGACGGCGCAACGTTCGAGAATTATTATAGCGGGCGCAACACAGAAGCCATTAAGCGCGTTGAATACGCGATTCGGCCCCGTAGCGGCGACCGCTGTTTGTACCTATGGGGAGACCCGGGGGTAGGTAAGACACATCTGCTGCAGGCCGCCTGTCACCGTGCCGCGTCGGCGCAACGGCGGATTGTGTACGTGCCGTTGCGCGCCCAAGACCTGACCCATGAGGCGTTGGAAGGCCTAGATGCAATAGATCTCATTTGTATCGACGATGTGCAGGAAATTGCGAAACGACCGTATTGGGAGGCTGCGTTGTTCAATGTGTACGAACGGGTCGTAGCCCGTAAGTCGACGTTATTGGTGACCGGCAACGCGCCGCCGGCCCGGCTTACCTTATCGATGCGCGACCTCGCCTCACGGCTTGGTGCCGGACTCGTGTATCAACTCTTGGTGCTGGATGATTCCGAAAAATTGCACGCCTTACAACAACGTGCCCGACATCGCGGTTTTGTTCTGGGTGACGACGTTGGGCGATACGTACTCGAGCGCTACCCGCGGGACACCGCCGCACTGTTCGGATTACTGGATCGTATCGACCATGAATCGCTGGTACACCAACGCCGCGTCACCATTCCTTTCTTGCGTAGCCTTGAGGCGGAAGAGCACAGCTAGTCGATTGGTTTTACCTCATGGCTAAGGAGTTGTTCATGGGGAGTCGTAACGGAGGCTCCAGACCCCAAAACATCCTGTAACCGGTGCAATTCTTGTGAAGATTTTTGATCCATGGTCCGCCTTCGTGAAACATCCGGGCTAGCCACCTTGATTCGCGGCTGCGGAAACATATGATTCGCCCCAGATCATGACGCCGCCGAATTTCGCGTTGCTCTATCCAGCCTTTGCGGTGCGGAAATTGCCGCGCAGCGTGACACGTTGTCGGTATGCTGGCTACGATTCATTACGTTGTGCCGCCAGCGCTTTGGCGGCGCTAGCGAGGCGTTTGCCGAGTGCGGTGCAGAGCGTTTTCTCGTGTTCGCTCAATCGTGCATTGCTGTTGGCACCGGCCACATGGCTTGCTCCGTACGGTGTCCCACCCGAGTGTGTGTCGCGTAATGCCGTTTCGGTATACGGTAGGCCGAGGATGTGCATGCCGTGATGCAATAACGGTAGGATCATCGACAGCAAAGTCGTCTCCTGGCCGCCGTGCATGCTCGCAGACGAGGTGAATACCGCCGCGGGTTTGCCAGCTAAACTCCCTGACAACCATATCGGGCCAGTGGAATCTATAAAATACTTTAACGGCGCAGCCATATTGCCGAAGCGGGTCGGGCTGCCCAGCGCGAGACCCACGCACTGTTGCAAGTCGTCCACACTGGCGTACGGGTCACCGCGTGTTGGAATAGCATCGGCGGTCGCCTCGCACACCGCGGATATCGCAGGAACCGTTCGGAGCCGCGCGTCGATGCCTTCAACCGAATTGACCCCGCGTGCAATATGGTACGCCATGTCGGCAACTGCGCCGTAGCGGCTATAGTAAAGTACGAGAATGTCGGCCATCGTTCAACGGATCCGGTCAGAATTACAATAGGGATAATACGTTATTTGGAGGTCGGCCGATGGTTGCGCGATCGCCGCTCACGACAATCGGCCGTTGCAATAAGATGGGATTGTCCACGATCGCTTGTACGAGTTCGGCGCGGCCTAAATTGGGATCGTGCAGTTGCAGGTCCGTGTAGGTCGATTCGCCAGTGCGAATAATATCACGGACATCGACTCCCAATAGATCGAGCAACCGCTCTATATCAGCCGCACTCGGCACATCGGTGAGGTATTCTACGATGGTTGGTGTGACGCCGTGTTGCTCGAGTATTCGTAACGTTTGTCGCGATTTCGAGCAGTGTGGATTATGATAGATCGTGATTGACATGGTATTTCCTAATTTCGGGACTGGATGAAGTAGGTCGCCGGTCGTGCGTCGACTCGTGTTTTCGCGCCACGGCCGCACTCATTGTGCGTAACGAAAATTTATTCTGACACCAGTTCAGTAACATGGCGCCGATACTACGAAACTCTATCGTGTGCATCCAGCTAATCCTCCGATTGTTGACGGATAACACCTATTGAATTCGTGGTAATTTCGCTACAAAGCGAGGATATTGAGCAATGACGGCGCGGGTGCGAGGCTAATGAGGGCAACAATTCGGACTGCATTCACGGCATTAAAACGATTGCCACGCCGATTCGTCCGCGATCGGTGTCCACGAATTGCATCGGCGCTTTCTTTTACAACGGTTTTAGCTATGGTGCCGTTGCTCATCGTAGTGTTCTCCATGCTCTCGACATTTCCGGTATTTGAGGGCTGGTTTCATAGGTTGGAAGAGTTTGTTTACGGCAATTTTGTGCCGGCCGCGGGGGAGACGATTCAGGCCAGCGTGTCCGGATTCGTTGCACAGGCAGGCAAACTAACCGTATTTGGCCTGGTTTTTATCGCGGCTACGGCGATTGCACTGTTGGCTACAATTGAAGACGCATTTAATGACATCTGGCGGGTTCGCCGTGGTCGTGCGGTGATGCAGCGCATCGTGGTGTACTGGGCGGTAATCACGTTGGGTCCGCTGTTAATTGGGGCGAGTCTATCCATTACCTCCTATGTGATGTCATTGCCACTTGTGGATGGGCAGCCAGTGTTATCGCGCGCGAGGTCACTGGTACTCGCCATATTGCCATTTGTGTTCGGTTTTTGTGCATTTCTATTACTGTATTTAGCGGTGCCGAATAAATCGGTACGCTTTCGCGACGCCTTAGTGGGAGCGGTGTTGGCCTCGTTTGTATTCGAGCTCATCAAACGCGGGTTCGCCTATTATATTTTGACTTTTAGCAACTACGAGGCGATATATGGAGCCTTGGCCGCGGTGCCAATATTTTTGATCTGGGTCTATTTGTCGTGGCTGATTATTCTGATAGGCGCGGAATTGGCGGCGGCATGTGGTGAGATGGGTAGTGCCGAGGTGGCCGAACCGGGCAATGTGCCCGACGGCAAGTAATCACAGCGCCAGTATTTCCGAGCATTATTTGTGACTAGCTGCGTGTCGTTTCGGATCCAGGGCCGGGTGCAGGGGGTCGGCTATCGTTGGGCTACGAAGCGCATGGCGCAACAATTGTCGGTCACCGGGTGGGTGCGAAACCTCGCCGATGGCGATGTGGAGGTGTTGGCGTGTGGGTCGACAAGCGCAATTGACCGGCTTGAGCAGTGGCTGTGGCACGGTCCCGACGCGGCCCGGGTCACACAGGTGCGCCGCACCATCAGTGAAGCATTACCAGCCGTGGAATTTTCGATACGGTAGTACGGATGTGTGTGATTGCGGGATAGTTTCAGAACGCCGAAAGCTTTTACTGCCAGCCAGTTCGTAGCGCGAGATACACTTTATCCGAGTATTCGAAGGTTCCAAGGCTACCGTTGTATCGCGCCAACGCGTTACTCAGATTGCCTTTGCTACGATCGAGATAGTAACGGAGGATGGCGCAGCCGTAGCGCAAATTGGTTTCCGGGTGGAATAGGTCGTCGTCGGGTCGGCCGATTGTGTCGGTCCAAAACGGCATAACCTGCATGAGTCCCCGAGCACCCCGATTGGAGATCGCAAAACGATCGAACGCACTTTCCACCTGGATCACGGCGAGTACTAACTCGGGTTCCAGTTGTGCGCGGGTCGCCTCGGTATGCACAAGTCGGAGTAGCTCAGTTCGGTAAAACGGATCGGGCAGACGCCGTTCCAGCCGTTTCGACATCTCGGTCAACCAGGCCGAAGCCGCGCCGCCGTTCGGAAAGCTTTGGGCGTCAAACACGGCTTGTGTCAGCGCCAAGCGCAACTGAGGGTCGGGCACGCGCTCCGCAGCCGTAAGCGGGCCGGTCGCGAGTGCACAGCACAAACCCAGCCATAACCCGACCCGTTGTCCGCGAGGCTTAGCCATTCGACCGCAGTTCTGTGAGTGTATCGATTAACGTATCCAGGGGAATGTCCTGGTTGTCGGTATCGCGGCGGTGGCGATATTCCACAATGCCTCCCTTGAGCCCGCGCTCACCGATCACGATTCGGTGCGGGATTCCGACCAAATCCATTTCTGCGAACATCACTCCGGGGCGTTCATTGCGGTCGTCGAGCAGTACATCGAATCCGGCAGCGGCGAGTTCTGAGTAGACGCGCTCAACGGCCTCGGCGACGGCGGCGGATCTATTCAGACCAATCGGTACGATGCAAACGTTAAACGGAGCGATGTTGTCGGGCCAGATAATACCATTATCATCGTTGTTTTGTTCGATCGCAGCGGCGACGATTCGTGATACACCGATACCGTAACAGCCCATGTGCATGACGACGCTCTCGCCATTTTCATCGAGACAGGTCGCGCCCATCGATTCGCTGTATTTGGTACCGAGCTGAAACACGTGGCCTACTTCGATACCGCGACGAATGGTCAGATTCGCACCGGGTAAATCCGGACACTGATCACCCGCAATGGCTTTGCGTAGATCCGCGACCGCGGGCTCGGGGAGGTCGCGGCCCCAATTAACACCTTGCCGGTGTTGGTCGGGTCGGTTGGCGCCGCATACAAAATCGGCGACCTGTGCCGCACTGTAGTCCGCGATGATCGGTATATCGAGATCGACCGGGCCGATGCACCCCGGATCCGTGCCGGTGATTTGCAGAATCGTATCCGGGCTCGCAAACTCGAGCGGTAATTTGACCCCTGGAATCTTTTGGGCTTTGAGCGGATTTAGTTCGTGATCGCCGCGCAGCAGCAGTGCGATCGGGGATTCATCGCCCGCGACGATTAAGGTTTTAATGGTGCGCTGCGGCGCTACGCCAAGAAATTCGCACACCGCGTCGATGGTATTCTGGCCGGGCGTGTCGACCGTGCTCATTGTCTCAACCGGTTCGCTACGTGTTGTGGTCGGCATTGCGGTCGGCACCATTTCTACGTTCGCCGCATAGCCGCTGTCGGCACAAATCGCGATCGCGTCCTCGCCGGAATCCGCCAGAACGTGGAATTCATGGGAAACACTGCCGCCGATCGCACCGGAATCGGCTTCGACCGCTCGTGACTCAAGGCCGAGGCGTTCGAAAATTCGCTCATACGCCGAATACATTTGTCGATACGACTGTTCCATATCGGCCGCGCTGACGTCGAACGAATAAGCGTCTTTCATTAGGAATTCGCGGCCGCGCATAACGCCGAAGCGGGGACGAATTTCATCCCGGAACTTCCATTGAATTTGGTAAAAGTTTGCCGGAAGCTGGCGATAACTGCGTATCTCGTTCCGGACCAAACTGGTAATGACTTCTTCATGGGTAGGTCCGAGGCAGAACTCGCGCCCGTGGCGATCCGTAAAGCGCAACAGTTCCGGGCCGAAGTCATCCCAGCGTCCCGACTCGCGCCAGAGTTCCGCGGGTTGCACGCTCGGCATCAACATTTCCTGTGCCCCAGCCCTGTCCATTTCCTCGCGAACAATATTCTCTACTTTGCGCAATGCGCGATAGCCCATCGGCAACCAGTCGTATATGCCCGCGGCGACCTGTCTCACCATGCCCGCTCGAATCATGAGGCGATGACTGACAATCTCTACATCGGCTGGATCCTGTTTCACGGTTGCCAGCAAAAAATTCGAAGTGCGCATTGTTATTTATTGTTATCAAAATGATATCGACAGGTATCAATCACAATAGCTCTTTATATCATGTTCGGCCTGGCTACGGAGAAGTGTCGGAAATGCGGTTTTATAACGCATTGTTACTAAATCGCTAGAAATAAATGATTTATTTCATTGATTATTTTCGTGATTCCGTTTATCCAAAAAGATCTAACGATCGTGGCGTGCAAATTTTGTATCGGCGCAAATGGTTATTGCGGGGCGCGGCGTCGCGAGGGGTGGAAATACGGATCGCAATTGGATTTTCGTCCGGGAAAGGTATGATTGGAATCTGTGATTTCAATAATCTGTATTCATAGGAGCACACGGAACCCCACTCATATGAAGAAAGACCGGCAGCTGGCAGTATGCCGCCCCAGTTGCGTCGCAGTGGGGCTAACGGCGCGGAACATTCCGTGGTTAATTGTAATTACGCTATCTGTCGCGGCTTGTAGCATGGTCGAGCGTGTTACCGATCCAAAGGAATTTTCCGGAAGCGCCGATTTACAGAAAACCGGAATGTTGATCGTGAGCCGTCCCATCCATTGTGAAAGCGACGTAGCCTGCAGCCCGCGTTACTCATTGCGTGACTCGAGATTTATAAAGAGCACGCCGCTGTTAGGGGAAATCGATGAGGAACACGCGCAGTTGGTCATCACCGTGCGCGGGTGGCGGAAAAAGCTGACCAACGCTGAGATGCAGACCATGGGGCACACGGGTTCCCCCAGTGCCATTGCAGTGAAGAGTTACCGGGTACATACCAAAATTAAGTATCATGCGTTTTTGATCGAGCAGGCACGGCAATTCATCAAGAAAACGTATGGCTGCGGCTTGCTATGGGACAAATCATTTGGCTGGAAGCTGATCGACACGATTCCGTATCTTGTGGTGCGCATGACTGACACTCAATCCAATGCGACGAATAAACCGTACATCGAGCTTTGGTATGATGGTAGTAGCGGTGAAATGATGCGCGAGCACAAATCGCCCGCAATACTTGATCCGTGTGCGCAGAATTAACGATGTTGGGGAACCTCTGCAAAGGTCATGATCGATCAATTTGGCTCCAAAATAATCAATTTCGGCGTCGCCCACAGGACGCGGGCGAGGGGCGTGAGCACGACTGCAGGGAGGTAGGAGGTAGAATGAAGTCGGAACCCGAATCGAGGAGCGGAAGCATTGCGAAACGCCAGCAACGCTACCGCGTCCTTGCTCTCGCTCATTACCCACATCCCTGTAGGCAATACCCGGGCTATTACTGGCATTTCACGTCTTGATCTTGAGGATTTTGCATCCCAACTTGATTCGCCCAGACTTATGCGGAGGTTCCTTAGTCGTGCCAAGGAAAATTAACACCTGCGGCGCTACCCGACGGTTGGCGCGCATCATCGTAGTGGTGGTCCTCTGGTGCCCGGCTGTGGTCTTATCGGTCGAGCGCGACGCAATACATTCCGAGTTGTGGCCAAACCCGTCGCTGGCACCTGCGGCGGTGGTGCGCATCCAGTTACAGGCGCTTGCCAGTAATGATATGCCCTATGTTGACGCCGGCATAGAAATCACGTTTCGTTTTGCCTCGCCCAATAATCGTCGTGTCACCGGGCCGCTGGAAAAATTTGGCCGGATGGTGAAAAATCCCGTCTATCGCCCGATGTTAAATCATGTTGCTGCGTCTTACGGCGACACGAAGATTGAGGGCCACGATGCATATGTCCCAGTGCTTATCACCGCCCGCGATGGAACTAAGGCCGGCTATGTCTTCGTTTTGTCACGGCAGCAAAGTGCCGAGTGTGAACAATGTTGGATGACCGACCAGGTGTCTCGCCTGGCAATTCCGGCCGAACCATCGGGGAGTGAAGATGGCATCGCGATCTGACGATCGAGTTATTCCGGCGCAGTCGTTATACGAACGAATTTATTCCGTCATCGCACAAATCCCACCCGGATATGTCGCCACTTATGGGCAGATAGCGGCAATCGTTGGGGGCTGTTCGGCGCGGGTCGTCGGCTATGCATTGGCGGCAACACCGAAAGAATTGACGATTCCATGGCAGCGGGTGATTAATAGTCGCGGCGAAGTGAGTGCGAGGCGGCAAGGTGGCGCGTGCTCGCGGCAACGCACCCTATTGGAAGACGAAGGCGTCGTATTCGATGGCGGCCATCGTATCGATTTTGCTGAGGTGGGGTGGGAAGGCCCGGATTGGGAGTGGCTGCGTCGGCATAATTGCTATCAGGCACCACCAGCGGGGTTTCCACAACGCGGCGGAGTTGGCTGATCCTTTGATGAAGAATTAGGGTTCGCGTGGGTAAGTTACCAACGTGTTTTTTCCCATTGTTCCGGATTAGCCCAGCCTTTGTTGTTGAGCCATTCGGGTGTTAATTTGTACTGGCCGACCTCATAGCTGAATAGCCGCCACGGCCGAGAGTCGTCCGCGCTCTCTGTATCGGCGATCAGGCCAAAAGCGGAGAGTTCCGGCGCGGTCCAACGCGTCGTCGCGGTACCGGTCACGTCGATCACGATGTACAAGCGCCGGCTCAATACGTCGCGCAAGCGCGCAATGAGTGCGGCGCCAAGCGAGCGATCGATGTGTTCCAAGGTGTCGGCGACGATGGCCACGTCGTAGCGCCCCAAGTCGGCCAAAGAATCGAGCGAGGTGCTGATACGAACGGTTTTGACCGACGGCGAATTGTCGGTAGCCGGCGTGGCCAGGTGGGCATCGCGGATGCCGACCGCCAGAATCGACGTCGGTGGCGTGGATAACCGCTGGCCTATTACGTTCAGGTAATCGTTGGACACAGTAGTAAAGATTATCCGTTGCGTAAATTGTCCGCGGGCCTGGTCACGGGCCACAACTCGGCCGCACCCAAGACGCCCGAGCTGTCGCCGTGTTCGTTCCGAAGTATCGGTGTCGTGAATTGGTCGTGA
>JAOTWM010000635.1 GCA_029862885.1 Gammaproteobacteria bacterium | reverse complement strand
TGAACGGCGCCTTTCGGCTGTGACATCAAACGGTCGATGCAACATCTAAACTCTATCACTAGAGAAGGAGGTGTTGCAGATGAGTTATCCAACCAGGAGATTTATCACCGAGGCCGAGCGTCAGAAGATATTTGACCGCTGGTTTGCCGGTGAGTCTCAGTACTCGATCGCGCGTGCGCTTGGGCGTGGCCACACGTCCGTTCAAGGTGTGCTTTCGCGAACCGGCGGCATCCGCCCACGACCTCGCAAGCGCGCTCAGCGTGCGCTGTCATTATCTGAACGGGAAGAGATATCGCGCGGTATCGTTGGCGGACAGTCACTGCGTTGGATAGCAGCCTCATTAGGCCGAGCACCCTCAACCGTTTGTCGAGAGATCAAGCGCAACGGTGGTCGACGTGATTATCGTGCCAGTAAGGCCGATGCTGCTGCCTGGGGTCGAGCGCACCGCGCGAAGACCTGTAAACTGGCAAAGAACCGCGAGTTGGCCTACATCGTGGCGGAGAAACTCCAGCTGGAGTGGTCGCCCGATCAGATCGCGGGGTGGTTAAAGAGTACCTATCCCGATGACGAGAGCTATCAGGTGTCGCACGAGACGATCTATAAAACGCTATTCATCCAAGCTCGAGGCGCCCTGAAAAAGGAGCTAATACAGTACCTTAGGAAGCCACGGGCGATGCGTCGATCACGTCATCACACGCAGAAGACAAAGGACCACGGCAGGATCAGCAACACGGTCTCGATCCGGCAACGTCCGGCCGAGGTTGGGGATCGTGCCGTACCCGGCCACTGGGAGGGTGACCTGATCTGTGGCAGCAACAACAGCCAGATCGCGACCTTGGTGGAACGTCACACGCGGCTCGTCATGTTAGTCAGGGTGCCGAGCAAAGATACCAAGACCGTGATCGACGCACTTATTAAGCAAGCCCACAAGCTACCGCGGGAACTCTACAAGTCGCTGACCTGGGATCGTGGTAAAGAGATGGCAGATCATGAACGCTTCAGCCTGGACACCGACATCAAGGTGTACTTCTGTGATCCTCAGAGTCCCTGGCAACGGGGCTCGAATGAAAACACCAACGGTTTACTGAGACAGTACTTCCCGAAAGGAATGGATCTCTCGAACGTTCATCAGAACCGATTGAATGCTGTTGCACGACGACTAAACGAGCGTCCAAGAAAGACGTTAGAATATCGAACACCGGCAGAACGTTTTGCTCAATGTGTTGCATCGACCAATTGATATCACAACCCAAAGCAGCCGCTCACAATCCGACAAAAATTTGATTGGGCAATCGTGAATAAAGAGAATATCCGTCCCGGTGACTACTACGAGGACTGTGCATTTCATCCATGTCTTTGCACGTACGCAACCGATGCCGAAGTCGAGGGAATATCTCTAATCGACGGGTCTGCGCCGCGTTCATGCGACATTGGTCCGTGTGGCGTGAGAAAGATTAGCCTCGACGAATGCATGGCGATCAAGCGAAGTGGTCCGAATGATTCCGACGCACGCGAACGGATTCCGCCAGAAAAGCGTTGGTGGTAGCAAACAGGCTAAACGTCTTCTTGTGGCCGTTAGCTGCCGTTCGATTTCGCTGATTTCCACCGCTCCGAACGGCCGCTTTTGGTGAAAGCGGACGTTCGCAACTGGCCGACCGAAAATTCGCTGCTGAGTGTCCGGTATACGCCCGATAGCGGTCGTTGGCCTGCTAGACTTCCAAGAGGCCGCTACTGACCCAAAGCGGACGTTGCCTGGTAGCCAGATATAGGTATGTTATGCGACACATTCATCCATTAATAACTAGTTAGGCGATAACCTACTATAGAAATATGACCGCTAAGCTGATCGAAATAATAGTAATGGAAGGCATTGCGTTGCTAATGTTCTGGTTTGCGTACCTCATTGGCGTTAAAAAGAAGATGGAGCTGATTGCTGGGTATAACAAAAAGTCATCGCAGTATGTTACCGACAAGGAAGGTTTGGCGCGATTGGTTGGACGTCTCTGCCTACTTGTAGGGCTCGCTTCAGGCGCGATGCCAATTGCTACAACTATTTGGGGTTCGACGGCGACTGGTTTTGCATCCTGCACTGGCGCATTCGGTGGCTTTGTCGCGGGCGCAATAGGCGTTACTGTACTGCAGGCTCGTGATTATGCGACCAAACCTAGCGCACCCAGGAAGCCGTGAGGTGGGATGGTATTCAGATGGCATACGTTGGGCCGGTATCTGCCTGCCGAAAACCTAGCAACTGAACGACCGCTATTGGTGAAAGAGGACATTCCGCCCACTTTCTGTCCTGGCCGATTCCCGCTGCTGCCGTCACCTTGGCAGCATGCTCGCCGAAATCTACACCGAAGCCTTGCTGGTCGATGAGAATCTGGCCGATCAGGTGTGGGAGCTGTGGGATGCTGGGGTTATTACCGACGAATTGGCCGCTTCGGCGTGGTTTCTGACATTGATTGGGCTAGGGTATTGGTTTTGAGAGATCGTGGCTTCCAGGTGTGAGGCGTATGCCCTGAGAGCCATCTAAACTGAGGGCGGCAACCGTCCGCTTTGCCCTCGAAAGCAGCCACCGACCAGCTGATATACTCGGCGGCTGGTA
>JAOTWM010000131.1 GCA_029862885.1 Gammaproteobacteria bacterium | reverse complement strand
CCATCGTTGTAATCTGCATCTCGGTCTCCTTCTTCTTTCGTTGATGGAAGTAACACATCCCCATCATGGCGCATTACGACGCCGAATAATAAAGAGGGAGGAGACCATTACATCGACCTACACTGATGCGTACGACTCTGAACTTCTGAGTCCGCTCAAAGAATCCATGGACGGGCTTTTGCAACATCCTGTGCGAGCTTTTCATCCGGTTTTTGGCAATAACACCTCTACCTGCTGTAGCCAACGTTCGCCAGCGCTCTTATCGAACGAACGGCGAGTGTGGAGAACCCGGTGGTTATCGAAAATGGTGCATTCGCCCGCGCGAAGTACTCGTTCGTAAGCATAGGATGCGTCGTAATGTTCACGCCGGAATTCCGCCAATGCTCGATACCCCGGCTCCGCCTGGTCAATCGGAAGATCCAGTGGCGGCAGGGTTCGATCCGCCATCCGCACACCGCGGACGACACCGTCATCGTCGGTGGCGATCATGCGCCCGCGCGCGGAAATGTTCCTGTGGATGGCGGGCCGCGGCAAACAACAGTGGCGTCCTCGGCGGTTGTCGGCTTCACCTCTAACTGCCCTGCGTATCGGCCAACGACCCGATACGCCTGGATCAGGTCGAATGTGTACTCACGTGGCCGCTTTCTTGATGTACACTGCGCGCCTGCGAATAACCCGAACTTACTGAGGATCGAAACCTCATACTCAAAAGCACAACCCTAACTCGATATCTAGGATTTTGAAAAACTTCGATTACGCCGCGTCCCACCCGACGGTCCGGATCAGTGCCAAGCGCTTCGAGACCTCGCCCTTCGCCGATAAGTACGCTACTGAGGATATGGTTTTCGGTATCTATTGCGGACGCTTCTATGCGATGTCCCGCGGTGACGACATCGTCGAACACTATTGGAAACTGCGGCGTGATGTCGCGCTCTTCGACGTGCCGGAAAAACCCTTGGAGATTATTGGCCCCGATGCGGTCACTCTGATGGAACGTGTTTTTTGCCGTCGCGTTGACAGTCTCAAACTATGGCGTGCCAGATACTGCATTGCTTGTACGCCCAACGGCGGCATTCTTATGGACGGTGTGTTGATCCGCCTGGCACCGGATCATTTTTGGTATGTGCAAGCCGATGGCGAATTCGAATCCTGGCTTGTCGCCCACGCTCACGACCTCGATGTCTCGATCCGTGATCTCAGATCTCGGGTACTCCAAATTCAGGGGCCGAAGGCGCTCGAGGTGCTGCATTCCGCCACGGCCGGCCAAGTGCCAGACAAATTCGGCTATTTCCATGCCGGTCGTTTTAACTTTGGCGATCAAGAATTGCTGGCCACCCGCACCGGTTGGACCGGAGAATTGGGCTTTGAAATCTATAGCGAAGGCGAATCCACTGACCATCATGCGTTGTGGGATCACCTGGTGGCTTGCGGTCAACCCTACGGCCTCGTCGTAAGCAGCCTGGATTCGATGGGAATTCGCCGTATCGAAGCGGGTATTTTAGACAATGGCACGGATATCGATCCGTCGATGACGCCTTATGAAGCCGGGCTTGGCGACTTCGTAGACCTGGACAGCCCTCATTTCGTTGGCCGCAGCGCGTTGCTGAAAGCCGATAAAAATTGCTTGTTGCTCGGATTGAGTTGTGACACAACGGTGCCTTTCTCCGGACTTGAGGTGTACGACGGCAAATCAGCAGTAGGAATAGTGACCGCAGGCGCATGGTCACCCTGCCTTGATAAAGGCATTGGGTACGTTCGCTTTCGTGAGATTGGAAACTGGCTTGGTCGCCAACTCACGCTGTGCGGACGGGACGGTGGACGCCACCCGTGTGGAATCGTATCGCTGCCATTCTATGATGCGGAGAAAAAGATAGCGAGAGGACTGGCCCAGGACTAACGCCAACACATCATGTCGAACCATTTATTCACATTCAAAAATCACAACGTATTGATTACTGCCGGAGCAAGCGGCATCGGCAGATTCATCGCGACCTCATTTATGAAGGCCGGTGCAAATGTCCATGTTGCGGACATTGATGGGTCTGCTGTGGAGGAATTTGAGCAATCGCATCCCGGCGCACTGACGTCACAAGTCGATGTGGCAAATGAGTCGTCGGTGGATCGTTTATTCGGGACGCAGCGCGATGGCCATGGGGATCTGGACGTGCTGGTTAACTGCGCGGGCATTCAGGGACCAACGGCACCCGTCGAAGACATGGCGTTTGATGATTGGCGACAGTGCATCGCGGTTAATTTAGATGCAGCGTTTTTATGCAGCCGCCGGGCAGTACCCATGATGAAGACAAAAGCAGATGGCAAGGGCCGTGGAAATATCATTAACATATCTTCCACGGCGGGCTGGCACGGATATCCGTGGCGTTCTCCCTATTCGTCGGCAAAATGGGCGCTCATCGGATTCACAAAAAGCCTCGCCATGGAACTCGGAACCGCGGGTATCCGCGTCAATGCGATCTGCCCTGGGACCGTGGACGGCGATCGCATGGACCGGGTAATCGCTGCCGAAGCACAGAACAAGAACGTCGATGAACAACAAATACGCGACGGCTATACTCAAGGTTGCTCCATGCGTACGATGATCTCGGGGCAGGATATTGCCGATATGACGTTGTTTCTGGCGTCAGATGCGGCTTCAAAAGTGACGGGGCAGGCGATAAATGTTGACGGACATCTGGAGTCGTTTGCGGTGTCCAATCCGTCGGCGTAGCGACTGTTAAGAAATAGCATACGCAAAGCCATTGCCGTAGATTTGTAGGGCAATTCCCGGCGAATCCCCCAGCAAACTCATACGGGCAATCCCGAAACGATCATAACTCATTGGCAATAACTGGGAACTGGACGGCGCGAAGAATGCCGCACAGTGGTGGTTTGCTTAATCCAGCTCGATTTTAATCTGAGACTCCCGAAGGCCG
Organism: Gammaproteobacteria bacterium; assembly: GCA_029862885.1. Classification (GTDB taxonomy): domain Bacteria; phylum Pseudomonadota; class Gammaproteobacteria; order Arenicellales; family JAOTWM01; genus JAOTWM01. The sequence goes on along the minus strand of JAOTWM010000131.1, from coordinate 8,541 downwards.
GCTTTGCCGGCCTTCTCCTTTTTGCAAAGGCAAAATCGGTGTCATACCGAGGACTAACCAATCGGGATGTCTTATCACTCTTAGGCACATCGGTTTGATAAAATAGCATCGCCATGTCCTGTACTGACAATTTAACTAAAGTAAAAACCGCATGACCGATGTCAACCGGTTACCGCTCACCAGTAGCCATTGGGGTACGTATCGCGTAAAGACCGAGGACGGACGCGTCAAAGCGCTGTATGGCTTCGAACAGGACGACGACGCCTCCGCTATCGGACAAGGCATGATTGCTGTGCAAGATGGAACTGCACGCATCAAAGCACCGGCAGTACGCCAAAGCTGGCTTGAATCCGGACCCGGCTCGAATAACGCGAGCCGTGGTGCTGAACCGTTCGTCACCGTGTCGTGGGAAACCGCAGAAAAATTGGTGGCGGACGAACTTGTGCGCACTACAGAGCACTATGGCAATAGTGCGATATACGCCGGCTCCTATGGCTGGGCGAGCGCGGGGCGTTTTCACCACGCGCAAAGTCAAATCCACCGCTTTCTAAATTGTATTGGCGGCTACACGCGTTCGGTAGATACTTATAGCTTCGCGGCAGCGGAAGTCATCGTGCCGCACATACTGGGCAATTTTTACGGATTTCTTGCATACGCAACGAGCTGGCCATCGATTATCGAGCACACTGGGTTATTCGTCGCTTTCGGCGGCGTACCCCTCAAAAATGGCCAAATTAATGCCGGTGGCGTGGGTCGTCACAGCCAACGCGAGAATGTTGCCGCCGCGTGCGCAGCCGGCATCGAGTTCGTAAATATCAGCCCGGTGCGTTCGGATGTCGGTGAACTCGCACAAGCCGAATGGCTCGCGCTACGTCCAAGTACCGATACCGCGATGCTGCTCGGCATTGCTCACACCTTGTATGACGAGCAACTTCACGACATCGATTTCATCGAACGCTATAGCCAAGGCTTTGATCGGTTCGTTCCGTATTTGACCGGCGCAGCGGACGGCGTCACAAAAAGCGCTGATTGGGCCGCCGCCATCAGCGGCGTGTCGGCCGACGCCATTCGAAATCTGGCCCGACGTATGGCAAGTACACGCACAATGATGTCGGTAAGCTGGTCGCTGACTCGACAGGACCACGGCGAACAGACCTACTGGGCTGCGATCACCGTCGCCGCGATGTTGGGGCAGATTGGCCTGCCGGGCGGCGGCATCGGATTTGGTTATAGCGCAACCAACAGCGTTGGCGACCACTGCAGCAAGATTCCCTCCGCCGCACTACCCCAGGGTGAAAACCCGGTCAGTGATTTCATACCCGTGGCCCGCATCAGCGATATGCTGCTCAATCCCGGCGCACCCTTCGACTATAACGGTATGCGTCATACGTATCCCGATATACACATGGTGTATTGGGCCGGCGGCAACCCGTTCCACCATCATCAGGATCTCAACCGTATGCTGCGCGCCTGGCAGAAACCGGACACCGTCATCGCACACGATTGGTGCTGGAACGCACTCGCCAAGCATGCGGATATTGTGCTGCCGTGCACCACGCCACTGGAGCGCGAGGACATCGCTTTTTCGCCGCGCGATCCCTATGTGATCGCCATGCGGCAAGTGGTGGAACCGGTGGGATCGAGCCGTGACGACTACGCAATCTTATCCGGCATCGCGCGGCAAATGGGCGTGAAACAGGCGTTCACCGAGGGCCGCGATACCACCGAGTGGCTGCGTTGGATCTACGACACCACGCGTCAACAAGCAGCGACACGTGACGTCCATTTGCCGCCGTTCGAGACGTTTGATCGCGACGGTTGGTTCAAGGCCGAGCCGCCGGCCGAACCGGTGATCATGTTAAAGGCATTCCGAGAAGACCCAATCGCCAATCCGTTGTCGACTCCGAGTGGACGCATTGAGATTTTTTCGCCCACCATCGCAAATTTTGAATATGACGACTGCCGTGGACACACCACGTGGATAGAACCGGCCGAGTGGCTCGGACTCGAACACACACGATTTCCATTGCACCTGATATCGAATCAACCATCCACCAAATTGCATTCGCAACTCGACCACGGCAGTCAGAGTCGTGCGGCGAAGATTCAGCAGCGCGAACCCATCACCTTGCATCCGGACGATGCACGACCGCGCAATATCGGTCCCGGTGACGTGGTGCGCGTGTTCAATGCGCGCGGCGCGTGCTTGGCTGGTGCGGTAATCGACGACAGTGTCCGCGACGGAGTGGTACTAATGAGCACCGGTGCCTGGCTCGATCCCCTGGAGCCCGGCACGCCGGGCAGCTTGTGTAAACACGGCAATCCCAATGTGCTGACGCTGGACAAAGGCTCCTCGCGTCTTGGTCAAGGCCCTATCGCCCATTCTTGTCTAGTGGAGGTGGAACGCTATGAGGGAAAACTGCCGGCTATCACTGCATTCGATGCGCCGACGATTATCGACGGCGCATAAGTGAGAGCGAAGTGGTGCGCACGGTTCAGGCAGCACCGACGTCCGTAGTGCCGAGATCCTCAATCAAGGTTGGCGATCATCGACCATCGATTTGTACGGTACACGGCCGAGAGACGCCTAACCCATAGCGGGTTTAATCATTTCCAAAACCGGTTTGTCTCAGAATACCGCTATAGATTTCACTATCACCGACGACTCCTACAAGTCTATCTTGTTCTATTAGCAGAACGGGCCAGCCCGTATGGTGACGAATCTCGATGTTCCAGCGCATCTTCATGCTGGAAGGGGCGGCCACCAGCACGTCATCGCCCAGGTTTTCGATCTTTGTATCATTATCGCAGTTTTCGATTCGTGCAGCTTTCCCGTCAAAACTGGCGGCGATGGGCTTGTCATCTCCATCCAGTGTCACTCGGAAATGGCCTTTGCGATCCAGCACGATATCTTTGCCGTCGCGTTTAAGTTCCACCAACGGAGTCATGAAGGAGGCCCCCTGCAGCACATTCAACGGGTTCATATGGGCGACAAATTCTGCCACATATTTATTGGATGGGTTAAGGACGATATCTTCCGGTTCCCCATATTGGACGATATAGCCTCCTTCCATTATGGCGATATGATTGCCAATTTTTAGCGCCTCATCCAGATCGTGGCTGACGAAAATAATGGTCTTCTTCAACTCCCGCTGCAAATCCAGAAGGAAATCCTGCAAGTGATTGCGGATCAGCGGATCAAGAGCGGAAAACGGCTCGTCCATTAAAAGGATATCCGCATCCGTGGCAAAGGCGCGGGCAAGGCCCACCCGTTGCTGCATGCCGCCTGAGAGTTCGTGCACATACTTGTCTTTCCATTCGTAAAGATCGACCAGTTTCAGCTTTTCATCGACGATGGGTTCACGCTCAGCCTTACTCACACCCTTCAATTCAAGCCCCAGGCCAACATTTTCTTCAACCGTACGCCAGGGCAACAATGCAAATTGCTGAAATACCATAGCAATGCGGCTCATGCGCATGTTACGAAGTGTGTTTTTATCGCAACTGGCGATATCCACCTGTCCACCTTCATGGCTGACAAGCACTTCACCACGTGTCACTTTATTGAGGCCATTTACCGCACGAAGCAAAGTCGATTTCCCGGATCCAGACAGCCCCATGAGAACGCAAATCTCCCCTTCATGAATATCAATGCTGGCGTCTGCAACGCCCAAAATCGCATGGGTTTCCTTCAAAATAGATTCGCGAGTGCCGCCTTTATCCAACAATTCCAGGGCGCGGGTTTGTTCCAGGCCAAAGATGATGTCTACTTTCCGGAAGGAAACAGTGACAGGATTGTTTGTGACAGACATGGCTTATTTCCTAGTTCTTTTCTCTGGTAATTTACAAACGCGATCCATTATGATCGCAACGATCACAATGGCAATTCCCGCTTCAAATCCTTTGGCCGGGTTGACCTGGTTGATGGCGCGAAGGATGGGGATACCAAGACCTGGTGCTGCTACCATGGAGGCGATCACCACCATAGAAAGCGATAGCATAATAGTTTGGGTAAGCCCCGCCATGATATTAGGTATGGCAGAAGGGATTTCCACCTTCCATAAAAGTTGCTTTTTTGTTGCGCCAAAACTTTCAGCCGCTTCGATTAATTGGGCGGGGGTGGAGGAAACCCCTAGATAGGTCAGTCGAATTGGTGCTGGTACCACAAATATAACGGTCGCAACTACACCTGGTACCGGGCCGAGTCCAAACAGGGTAAGTGCGGGTATCAGGTACACAAAAGTCGGTATCGTTTGCATCATATCCAAAATAGGACGGATGGAGGTCCAAAGATTTGGACGGTGTGCCGCTGCGATACCGATAGGGACACCGATTGTCACGCACAGCACGGTTGCCCAAATCACCAGCGACAATGTTTCCATAGTTTCATCCCAATACCCAAGATTCACGGTGAGCAACATGGAAAGGACAATAAACAGTGATATTCTCCAGGACCGATGTAACCAATAGGCCGCGGCTGCTATCAGCGCGATCATCCCGAAGGCCGGGATGAAACGCAAGGCAAGTGATGTCAAATCAAACACATACTCCAGCGCGATAGTGAATCCATCAAAAAACCAAAAAAGATATTCGTTTAGAAAATCGACGAAGTTTGCCAGCCATTTACCAATTGGAATTTTGTTACTTTCTAACCATTCCATCTCTCTGGCCTCATTGTGATTAAGGTGCCTAAAAAGCTCATTACAAACAAAAAGGGGGCCCGTCTAATATAGCCAGGCCCCCTTCATTTCTGTCATTTGGATTACATGCTTAACTTGGCTTTGACTGCAGCCAGTCCATCACCTCCATCGAGCGTGGTTACACCGCTTAACCACCCATCGAGTACGCCCATGTTGGCTTTCAACCAGGCAGTTGCAGCGTCATTAGGGTCCTGACCATCGTCGAGAATAGCACCCATGATTTCGTTTTCCATCGCCAATGTAAACTGCAGGTTGGATAGCAGTTTACCCATGTTCGGGCAGTCGGTTGAATAGCCTTTACGGGTATTGGTGTATACGTCAGCACCGCCAAAGTTCGGGCCAAAAAAATCATCGCCCCCTGACAGGTAAGTCAGCTCAAAGTTGGCATTCATTGGGTGTGGCGCCCATCCCAGGAACACCACCATCTTGCCACGTTTCTCCGCGCGAGCAACCTGGGACAGCATACCTTGCTCAGAGCTTTCAACAAGTTCAAAGCCCTTCAGGCCGAAGGAGTCACTGGCAATCATATCCAGGATGATACGGTTACCATCGTTACCTGGCTCGATGCCATAGATTTCGCCATCCAAGTCGTCTTTGAATTTGGCAATATCGGCAAAGTCCTTCAGTCCGGCGTCTGCTGCCATTTTATTAACAGCAAGAGTATATTTAGCACCTGTCAGGTTTGCAGGCTGGACAACTTCTACAGTACCGGCATCACGATACGGGGCAAGATCACCTTCCATGGTTGGCATCCAGTTGCCAAGGAAAACATCAATATCGCCCGTTTCCAAGCTTTTATAAGTAACAGGAACTGCGAGTACTTTAACATCCGGGCTATAGCCCAAGCCTTCCAGAACCACACTCGTTGCTGCAGTTGTCGCGGTGATATCCGTCCAGCCCACGTCGGACAAACCGACAGTTTTGCAGCTTGCCGGGTCACCAGCCAAAGCGGTGCCTGCCAAGCTGAAAAGGACGGCACTAGCCAGAGCCGTACGAAAAACAGATTTACGTGTCATAGTCATTTAACTCCCAAGATTCTAATGTGCTGTCTAGTAGTGTTTCGATACAGTTTTGGTGATACTCGTTCAAACATTATGGTGGCGCTCGTATAGTCATGATGGAATTGTGACATAGTAATATCTGCACGCAACAAAACAACCAAATAAAAATATCAATGAATGAGATGTGCTCTCTGATTCCGTAAACAATACTAAGTTTGCACACCTTAAGGGCATCAATGCGGAATTCGATCGTTTTGGTCATCTGACGCAGTTATCTACTTTCAAAAAATGTACAAAATTAGACCACTCTCTTTGGCGGATTTGGCCGTTGTCTGCGTTCCCATTCATCGTCAATCCATACTGCTGCATTCGATTCAGACAACGGCTTTTTGCCCAAAATAATATCCGCCGCTTTCTCGCCCACCATTATGGACGGGGCATTCAGGTTACCGTTTGTAATCGATGGAAAAATCGATGAATCCGCGATTCTCAAGTTTTCAATTCCGATTACCCTGCACAAAGGGTCAACCACAGCGAGCGAATCGGTTTCAGCGCCCATTTTGCACGTACATGAAGGATGGTACGCGCTTTCGACATTATTTTTAACCCACTCATCAATCTCCCGATCGGTGGTAACATCTGACCCTGGTTGAATTTCATCGCCTCGATAATCATCCAATGCGGGTTGCTTCAGAATTTCACGGGTCAGGCGTATGCAGGCGCGCCAGTCGATTCGATCCTGCTCATGTTCCAGATAATTAAAACGAATTTCAGGCTTGTCCTTCACATCGGCAGAGCCGATGCGTACGTAACCCCTGCTCGATGGCTTGTTCGGCCCGACATGAACCTGAAAGCCATGGCCATCAAACGCTTTCTTTCCATCATATCTCATTGCCGCAGGCAGGAAATGAAACTGTATGTTCGGCCATTTCAAATTGGCGCGTGAACGAATAAAAGCGCAGGACTCAAAATGGTTAGTGGCGCCCAATCCTGTTTTAAACAGTATCCAGCGTATTCCGATCAATCCTCGGCTGATTAACCCAAGTTTGCTATTTAACGTGATTGGTTTGGTACAACGGTACTGGAAGTAAACTTCCAAGTGATCTTGCAAATTCTCTCCTACACCGGGCAATTCGTGTGTCAACTCTACGCCCGCTTTTGCTAATACATCTTTGGGGCCAATACCAGATAGCATCAGTAATTGTGGAGACCCAATTGACCCGGCGCAAAGAATGACTTCATCATTCGCCATCACGGTGTGGATCTTGTCTGACTCTTCCAACTCGACACCAACGGCTCTTTTTCCTTCGAGCAATATCTTTCTGGTCAGTGTATGCGTCACTACTTCCAGATTGGAACGGCTCATGACAGGGCGTAAATACGCTTCGGAGGTCGAAGCCCTGACCCCATTATTCACCGTCATATGCATTGGGCCAAAACCTTCCTGCTGATGGCCATTGTAGTCCTGGGTCTCTGGATAGCCTGCATCTACACCTGCATTGATGAAGGCCCTGTATAGTGGATTTAGCCTCATATTGTTGCCGTTGCAGATTCCCAGCGGGCCATTGCCTCCCCGATATTCGTCCTCTTTATTCATCCATGTCTCAGCACGCTTGAAATACGGCAAACAATTTCGATATCCCCAGCCTTCCGCACCAGATGACTCCCATTCATCGAAATCGCAGGCATGACCACGCACATAAACCATTCCGTTGATGGCCGATGATCCGCCCAATGCTTTTCCACGCGGGCAGTGCAAACTCCTGTTGTTCAAATGGATTTCCGGCTCACTTTCAAAATACCAGTTGAATCTCTTCATATTCATTGGAAATGAAAATGCAGTGGGCATTTGAATAAATATATGCCGGTCACTACCACCCGCTTCAACCAGCAACACCTGCTTGCTGCCGTCTTCGGTTAGCCTGTTGGCCAGCACACATCCGGCCGAACCTGCACCAATAATGATGTAATCGTATGTTTTGCTTTTCATATAAATACATCGTGGTTTGGATATTGTGTAGTGATAAACCCTTCGCCCGCACTCGAGTTGGCATACGCCCCGACAGTAGATAATTTTTGCTCAGTAAATTGCACCTTGAATCCTCTTTAGAATTTAAACCAAGTTGTAGATCAATAGTTGGCCGGACATCACTGCTATCCCGCTAACGGGTAATTAATAGAGGCCTGATTCACCCATAATTGATACGGTGGGTTTTCGATAACTTATTGACCCAAAAAGAAGAATCAGGCTGTTGGTTCATTGTAATACGACCTACGCTCAAATACTAAAGATAGTGCCGAGACATGATTTCGAGATCTTGGCAACCGGCACAATTGTGGTCATTCTTTCCGCACTGACTTGCGGTGGTCGCAGTTCGTGACGATGGCCATGGCTCAATTAGTCGGTCGAACATGGCGATTTTCCAAGGGCAGCAGAGTGGCTATCGACCGGAGTTATGGTGCACCTACGCTTCCAGCAGGAACCGCTTCGAATGGTAATCCCGCTTCTTTGATCAACTACGCCGCCGTTACGGGTTCGACGCTATAACCCATTTTGCTTAGGACGTCGCCCGCGATGTAGCTCGAGACCTGCTGCCCGGTCCATTCATATGGGTCGGAATTAGTCCGGGTGTCGGCCCGGAAGGTGATCCTTAATGATATCGTACAATTCGGGACGGTTCGCAGCGATTTCCTCTGGACTCAATCCCTCCAACGAGTGCGGAAACTTGATCCAATCTTCGGTCTCGTACAAATAATTGTCCGGCTCGCGTGTTGTTTGATTACGGGTAGGTTTGTAGTAGGGTACGGCGACACGGATATCCTGTGGAGTATTCAGCCGC
>JAOTWM010000634.1 GCA_029862885.1 Gammaproteobacteria bacterium | reverse complement strand
TCGCGGTGGGCATATACAGGCGGTTCGGGTTGGGGCGGGCGATATGGCGGACAGGTGCGTCATCTCACCGTTACGTTGAGCCTAACGTCGACTACCCGGTACCGTCAATGCGAATGCCGAACGTGCGTTGTTGCCTGCCGTACGGTCGGGATTGCGCTAAGGAATCTCCGCATGAGTCAGGACGAATCAAGTTGGGATTCAAAGTGATCAAGATCAAGGCGCGAAATGCCGGTACCGCAGAGAATAGCTAATCTAGGCCCAAATTGATCGGTCATGACTTTTGTGGAGGTTCCTTCAGTTAAACGTTGTAAATTTATGGCCACTCGGGAAGGCACGGACTCCGATGGCCGCCCCGCGCGTGCTAGCATGACGCTCTGACGAGAGACATTCTTATGCAAAACACTCAGGCGGTTTACGTGGTGGACGGCAGTCGTTCGCCGTTTCTTAAAGCAGCCGGCAAGCCGGGCCCGTTTGCCGCGGCGGACCTTGCGGTGGCGGCCGGGCGGCCGCTGCTTACGCGCCAGCCGTTTCCTGCGGAGCAATTCGACGAGGTGATATTGGGTTGCGTTGCACCGAGCGCGGATGAGGCCAATATCGCCCGCGTGGTGTCGTTGCGATTGGGTTGTGGCGAGACGGTGCCGGCATGGACCGTGCAGCGCAATTGCGCGAGCGGCATGCAGGCGCTCGATGCGGCTGCAACGAATATCCGGCTCGGGCGTTCGAACCTGGTTTTAGCGGGTGGTGTCGAGTCAATGAGTCACTCGCCGGTATTGTTGAACAACAAAATGGTCGCTTGGCTTGGACAATGGGCGAAGGCCAAGTCGATAGGCGCGAAATTTTCGGCACTAGCCGCGCTGCGTCCCGCATACTTAAAGCCAGTAATCGGGCTGTTGCGCGGCCTTCGCGACCCGGTGGTGGGATTGTCGATGGGTCAAACCGCGGAAAATATTGCCCATCGATTTGGCATCGACCGCGAAACGATGGATAGCTATGCCGTGTGCAGCCACGAACGGCTCGCAGCGGCACACGACGAAGGTCGTCTTACTGAGATCGAGACGGTTTACGATACGCGGGGCAACGCGTACTCAGGTGATGACGGGTTGCGTCGGGACTCCAGTGTCGCCAAGCTCGCCAAACTCAAACCCGTGTTTGACAGAGATGTCGGTAACGTCACGGCCGGTAACAGCGCACAGATCACTGACGGTGCGGCGTGGACCATACTCGCGAGTGAATCGGCGGTAAAGAAACACCAGCTACCGGTGCTTGGGCGCATCGTCGACACCGAGTGGGCCGGACTCGACCCGAGGCAGATGGGACTCGGGCCCGTGCATTCCAGTACGCCGATCCTAACGCGCCATAAACTCGGCATTAACGATGTCGACTATTGGGAAATAAACGAAGCATTCGCAGCACAAGTCCTGGGATGCACGGCGGCTTGGAACGACGATGAATATTGTCGCGAGGAACTGGGTTTGGATGGCGCATTAGGTGAACTCGACGAGGAGCGCTTGAATGTTGATGGCGGCGGCATAAGTATTGGCCACCCGGTTGGCGCGAGTGGTGCGCGCATTGTTTTGCATTTGCTGCACGTGCTTAATCGTACCGGCAGCCGGCGCGGGATCGCGACACTGTGTATCGGTGGTGGTCAGGGTGGCGCGATGTTGGTGGAGCGCGAAGCAGCATGAGCGGCGCGGCAGTGGATACGGTGGATACCGGGCCAAGTGCGACGGCATTGACGCATTGGCGCATTGCGACTGACGATGACAATGTTGCCTGGTTGCATTTTGATAAGCACGGTGCGGCGCAGAACACCTTGTCCCGGGACGTCATTACTGAGTTGGGCACGGCACTCGAGGAAATCAGTCGCAACCGCCCGGCCGGGCTAATCATCGTTTCGGACAAACCCGGTAATTACATTGTCGGTGCGGACATCAAGGAATTTACGGCACTCACCGATCAAGCGACCGCGCTCGACCTGATACGACAGGCACACCGCGTGTTCGACCGCCTCGCGGGTTTACCGATGCCAACGGTCGCGATGATTGACGGATATTGTTTGGGTGGCGGTACCGAATTGTCGCTGGCCTGCCGCTATCGGGTCGCGGCCGATAACGACCGCACACGGTTGGGTTTGCCGGAGGTCATGCTCGGCATCCATCCGGGATTTGGCGGCACCGCCCGATTGATCGAAACCATCGGTGCTCCGGCCGGTATGGACTTGATGCTGACCGGCCGCAGTATACGTCCACGCCAGGCGCGCAGCCTCGGGCTGGTGGATATGGCGGTGCCCGAGCGGCATCTGCAACGTGCGGCTCGGCGCATGGTGCAAAACAAGCCCGCACCGCGACGCCCGCAATGGTGGATCAAGGCTTTGAATTCGGCACCAGTCCGGCCGCTGCTCGCGCACATGATGCGCAAAAAAGTAGCGGCCCGCGCGCGGCGTGAACATTATCCGGCGCCGTATGCCTTGATCGATCTGTGGCAACGGCACGGCGGTGACAAGGTTACGATGCTGAGCGAGGAGGCGCAATCGGTCGCACGATTGGTCAGTGGCAGCACCGCGCAGAATTTGGTGCGGGTGTTTTTTCTGCAAGATAAACTCAAGACA
>JAOTWM010000130.1 GCA_029862885.1 Gammaproteobacteria bacterium | reverse complement strand
CACTGATGAATTCGATGAGGAACTGTCCACTAATAGCGACAGCAGCTCGCGCCGCTCCTCCAAAAGGCGGTCAATCAGATCTCGGGTACGGCCGCGCCGTTCGCCGCTTGAGCCTTCGTTGGTGGTCACGGTGATTCTTCCATTAGCATTGTTATTGACAAATAGCCGGCCGAGCTTACTGCATCCGTGTCGGTACAATCAATAGCATAATACGTCAGCCGCGCAGCGCGCGCAGTTGTTGGCGGTAGCCAGTAGGGTCGATTCGCACATCGAGCAACACCGGACCGGATATCTTGGCCGCACGTCGCAGCGCGTCGCGGTATTGGTGCAAAGATCGAGCTCGCATTGTCATGATGTCGAAACCGGCCGCACAAGCGGCCAAGTCAATTTCATTCCAACGTACACCGGTAGTGGGGAAGCCGCGTTGTTGTTGTTTAATGTCGATCAACGATAACGCACTGTCATTGAATACCACGATGGTGAGGTTAACTTCGAGTTCGGCGGCCGTGGCCAATTCGCCGAGGCACATCAAAAGCCCGCCGTCCCCGATGAATGTCACGACGGCACGGGACGGGTCGTGAAGGGCGGCTGCGATGGCGGCTGGCAACGCAAACGCCATGCTGGCCAGCCCGTTCGAGATTAGCACGTCGCCGGTGTTTGCGGCCGGCCACAATGCAATCGCCGAAAACATATGGGCGCCGGCGTCGATCGTGACTCGCACATCGCCGCCGAAAATCTCAAGCGCCGTATCGATCACCTCCGGCGCCGTTAATTTTGCAGCCGCTCGCGTCGATGTGTAATTGCGGATACGCGCACGCATCCCATTTTTGTATTCGCTGAGTTCGGCTGCCGTCCAATCGTTATCAAATTTTGTATTGCACCAGTGCTCGATTGCAGGTTCCCAGTCGCCGGTAAATCGGAGCGCGGCCTTAACGTAGTGAATAGAATAAGGAATGTGCGCGAGTTCAAGGATCGGGGCGTCGTAGCGCCAATCCTGCGGGATCAATTCGACCGGATCGAGGCCGAGCATTACGATCAAATCGGCGCCGGCAATACATTTGGACTCGGCGCTGCCGCCGGTGAATAAACCGATGCAGCGTGGATCGAAATCGGCAACGACGCCTTTGGCTTTGTAGGTGGTAAATACCGGGCAGTCTAGCTGTGCGTGTAGGCCTCGTACTGCCAAGACTCCGGCTGGCGACGTGCACTCAAGGCCGGCGATGATGACGGGTCGCCGCGAATTGTGTAGCAAGCGTTGCCCTTGTTCGATCGCATCGGAATCGACGTCGGGAAGCGTAGCGGTTTCGACAGGTCCTAATGCCCCCGCGGTTTGCGCCGCGGTGACGCCATCGAGTTCCAACAATACGGGCCCCAATGGCGGCGCCATCGCAGCGGAGATAATCCGCGGCAATTCGACCGCGAAGTTGCCCGCATCGATTCGCGCGCGCGATTTGGTGATCGGCACGACCAAGTCAAGTTGGTCGAATCGCTGGTGAGTCACAAAGCGCAAGGATTGAGACGCGATGCCGTCTGCGATTATCAGCACCGGCGCCCGATCCAGAGACGCGTAGGCGATGCCGTTGACGGCGTTCGCGAGTCCGGGTCCGACGCCGGTCAGCGCCACGCCGATTACACCTGACAATTCCGCGCTACACGCTGCCATTATGACGGCTGCGGATTCAGTGCGGGCGAGTACGAATTGAATGCCTAGCGACTGGGCCGCATCAATCAGATCCAAACTGCTACCGCCGCCGGGGATGCCGAAAATGCGGGCGACTCCGAGTTGTCGCAGATAACGGGCGATCGCTTGTGCGATCGTAATCGATTGATTGGGCATTATTAGCTGCCGGTGAATTCGGGTTTGCGCTTTTCGTGGAAAGAAACCACCCCTTCCTGGAAATCGTTGGACGAACGCAGCTGGCCGAACGCTTGGCCTTCGAGTTCTATACCGGCTTGAACGCTCGTGTTCTGCGAGGAATTGAGCAGATCTTTTAGAGCACGCTGTGCAAGCGGCGAGAACGCCGTGAGTTCATTGACTAACGAATCTGTCGCAGCCATAAGGCTGTCATCGGCGACACAGTCGATCGCAATTCCCCAAGCATGCGCCTCGTTACCGGTGATTCGTCGTGCCCGCATGACCAGATCCTTGGTGCGACCGATGCCGATCATATGCAGCAGTCGTGCCGAACCACCAGAACCGGGAATCATGCCAATGCGTTGTTCGGGCAACGCCAACAGGCTCGATGTAGTGACGATGCGAAAATCGCAGGCCAACGATAATTCGAACGCGACGCCGAAACAATAACCGTGTATCGCCGCGATAACCGGTTTGCGGCAGCGTTCCGGGGCGGCAATATTATCCGCAAGGTGCGACAAATATTCGGGCGACATTTCGATGAAACCTTTGATATATCCACCGCTTGAAAAGTGCTCACCTACGGCGCGCAGTACGATGACTTGTACGTCATCGTTGTTGTCGAGTTTCTCAAACGCGGCGCGTAGCTGTTCGCGTTGGTTTATCGTGACGACATTCAGCGGCGCGCGGTTTAATACGATATCGGCGCGACGAGCTGACGGCTGCAATGCGACTTGAAAACCATCGTACTGGATCGGATTCGGTGTGGAAGTTCTGGTGCTCACGTGGAATATTCTCCTTAAATGGATGGTGCGGCTTTGCGTAGGAGCTGCGAATAATTCTGAAGAATGTTTGTTAACATACTGAAAAATCGCTATATTATGTGAATAATTAAGTCGATGAATTGGCATTATGTCTAATCTAAAAGGCGCTTCTCCGGCATCGCGTTATTTGGAAGATTTTGTTCCGGGCGAGGTTATCCATACGCCACGCTGGCGAGTGAGCGAGCAGGAGTTGATCTCGTTCGCGGAATGCTATGACCCCCAGTACTACCACACCGACCCAGACACGGCTTCGGAATCTATCTATGGTGGGCTGGTAGCCGGTGGGTTTCAGACCGCGGCGTTGACCTGGGCGTTGGCGCTGCGCACCCGCTTGTTCGATCGATGCGCAATGGCCGGAATCGGCTTGGAGGGGCTGCGCTGGTTTAAACCGTTGCGGCCCGACGATACCGTGCGATGCGAAATTACCGTGCTTAGCAACCGGCCATCGCGGTCTAAACCCGATCGTGGCGTGATTGAAGCGCGCTACGACCTGTTTAATCAGCACGACATTAAGATCCTTACGTTGACGTTAACCCAAATGTTGGCACGCCGGCCGGCCGCGTCCGGGTGACGATTCGCGCCGCTTGGGCTCAAGCTTCGCCGGCCGCAAGTTGTTCGGCGTTATCGCCGGCCTTGGCGGTCGACTCATCGTCACGGGATTGAACACCCGACCGATGCTTGTAACTCATCTCGCCCATTTGAATTGGGGCGCGGCATTCGGAACAAACCACCAGGGCGTGAAAGTCGTGCCCACATTTTCTGTGCCGTAGTCGTAACGGCGCTCCCGCGTCACCGGCCAGCCACCGATCGCCCCAGCGCATCAACGCAATCATCGCCGCGTAAAGCTCACGGCCTTTTTCGGTGAAACGATATTCAAAGCGCTTCGGGTTGAGCGAATAAGAGCGCCGTTCAAATATGCCCTCTTTGCACAATCGGTGTAAGCGGTTACTGAGGGTATTGGCGGAAATACCCAAGTTGTGTTGTACGCGATGGAATCGATGCTCGCCAAAATACGCCTCCCGCATGATTAGATAGGTCCAGCGGTCGCCGACAATTTGCATGGTCCGTGCGACCGAACAATCGCGATGACGTAGAAAATTCTCCGGCTTTGAGGAGCGCCGCATGCGCGGCAGCGGGGCGACCGATTCAAAACCCGCGCCGGGACCCGGCCCGTAGCGCACACTTACGATCGGTACGGGCTCGCGGCATTCGCTGCACACTACGTCGGCATGGCATTGGTGTGCGCAGACGTTGTGGCGCAACAGTAATGGCGGTCCGGACGATTCCGCACGCCAACGATCACCCCAATGCATCAGTACCAACATGCTGGGGTATAAGTCGGCGGATTTTGGTGTCAATCGGTATTCGGAACGGTCCGGGTTGGTTTGGTAACGTCGCCGGCACAGCATGTCGTTGCCACACAGATGGGCAAGCCGGGCCGATAACGTACCACGTGGCATGCCCAGCAGACGCCGGAATTCCTCGAATCGGCGTACCCCGAACCACGCTTCGCGTAATACCAGAAACGTCCATGGATCGGCGACGATATCGAGGGTGCGCGATACGGAACAAATCGCGCTGCTCGCCGTCATTGGCGAAGCCTCAATATCCGGGCATTCCGCATTATGATTTGGGCGGCGTCGGCTGCAGTTGCCGAGTGCGCTCGCGCAACTGAAATTTCTGAATTTTGCCGGTAGCCGTTTTCGGCAGCTCGCCAAACACCACGGTTTTCGGGCATTTGAAGTGCGCCATGTTCTCACGGCAAAAGTCGATAATCTCGGCGGCGTCCACACTAGCGTCTGGTTGGAGGGTAACGAATGCGCACGGCGTTTCGCCCCAGTGTTCGTCGTCGCGCGCCACGACGGCCGCCTCCAGAATTGCCGGATGCCGATACAGCACACTTTCCACTTCTATCGAAGAAATGTTTTCGCCTCCAGAGATAATAATGTCCTTGAAGCGATCCTTGACTTGTACATAACCGTCGTCATGGACCACCGCCAGGTCTCCGGAATGAAACCAGCCCCCTTGAAACGCTTTATCCGTTGCAGCGGAATTCTTAAGATAGCCGCGCATAACCGTACTGCCGTGCACCATGATCTCACCGACCGTTTCACCATCGTGGGGAACGGGTTCTAGGGTGTCGGGTCGGGCCACCATAAGATCGTCGAATTGCGGGTACTTCAACCCTTGCCGGGCCTTATGTCGCGCAACCGTATCGCCATCGAGACCGGCCCATTCGTCCTGCCAGTGGCAAATCGTTACACAGCCAAAACATTCCGTTAGCCCATAGGCGTGAGTCACGTCGAACCCCATCCCTTGCATTGCCGCCAACACCGCAGGGGGCGGCGCAGAACCGGCGGTCATTACGTTTACCTTGTGGGTAAATTCCGTGCGCGCATCGGCCGGCGCATGAATTAAGATATTGAGCACCGTGGGTGCGGCACAAAGATGGGTGACACGTTGCTCCGCAATGAATTTGAACACGCGGGCCGGGTCCAATTTGCGCAGCAGCACGTGAGTGCCGCCAAGTGCCGTAATGGACCAGGGAAAGCACCACCCTAACGAGTGAAACATCGGTAATGTCCACAGATACACGGGGTGGGCGCCGAGCGGCCACACGGTGATTTGACCAAACGTCGCGATATAGGCGCCGCGGTGGTGATACACCACACCCTTTGGATCGCCGGTGGTGCCCGAGGTGTAGCTCAGCGCGAACGGATCCCATTCGTCTTGTGGAAGCTCCCATGCGTAGGCGGGATCCCCCTGTTGCAGGAAGTCCTCGTAGGAGATTTCGCCCAATGACTCGCCGCCGTCGGCCGCCGGATCGTCGATGTCCACCACCATGGGTTTTTGTTCTAACAACGGCAGGACTTTCTTGATGACCGGCGCAAACTCGCGATCCGTCAGCAGCACTTTGGCTTCGCCGTGGTTCAGAATGAATGCGATGGCCTCCGCGTCGAGGCGAATATTCAGCGGGTTGATGACACCGCCGGCCATCGGTGCGGCGAAATGCGCTTCGAGCGCCGCGGGTATATTCGGCGCGATCAACGCCACCACATCGCCACGGCCGATACCCGACTGTTTAAGTGCTGAGGCGAGCCGCCGGCAACGTGCATCGAACTCGCGATAGGTGAATTTCTGTGCGCCGTAAACGACGGCAGTGCGCTCGGGAAAATTACGCGCCGCCGTAATCAGGTGACAGCTCGGAGTCAGCGCAGCGTAATTGGCCGCCACTTTGCCAAGGCCTTTTGAAAACTTGTCCATGCCCGACGCCGTTGTCGCCATGCGTGTGTCTCCCGCGTTATATGCCGGTCATCGGGGCTTCCACCCAATAATACGGGCGCCCCCAAGGTGGCCGCCCTGGAATAACCCGACTACGGCGTCGTAGAAGTCGTTCAGTCCGTCCACTACGCTATCCCCGTGCACTTCGCGAAGACGCGTATCGTCGTCTCGATACCCACCACGGCGTGCGGTCACGAATTCGCGCCACGATGCAGTCATGTCGGTGCATTCGACCTCAGTGAATCCCGCCGTGCGGAGCTGATCTACATATTCGTTCTCAGACGGCACGTAGTGGCAGTAAACTTTTTCCTGCAGGATGCGGGTTTCATCAGCGGTAAATGCGGCTTTGCATGTAAAATCTTCGACATAAATTCCGCCGTCCGGTTTAAGCGTTTGCAGACATCGATTAAGCAGGCGTTGCCGGTCCGGAATGTGAAGAAACGCCAACCAACTGACGATCGCGTCAAATTGTCGATCGCCAAAGTCTTCTTTTAACACATCGCCACAGCGGTGCTCGACGCGGTGCTCGAGCCCGCAGCGTTGCGTCAAGGTGGCCGCGGTTCTGTTCAAGTCGGCCTGTAATTCGAGCGCAGTCACGTGTGCACCGGTGGAGTCGGCGAGATAACGTGCGGGCCCACCGATACCGGAGCCAATCTCCAGGATGTGTTGACCGGGGACAATTCGTAAGCGTTCGGCCGCGGCCTCGACCGCCGACGTACCGTGATAGTGATATTGATCGAACGGGGTCAGCTCCTCGACTCGCAGCGGCGACTCGTCATCGATGCCGCGGGCTCGCAGCTCGTTGAATACGCGCTCCACCTGCGAGTACAGCTTCATGGTTTTGATCGTGCGGTCGATCACGCCTGTAACGACTCCAGTATCGTTTTCGTCGATGCGGCGAGTTCAACGCGTTCCGCGGCAAACATCGATAGCGGCGGAAATGCTAGTCCTACCGGCGCCATGTAGCCGCGCATTTCCTCGAGATAGCGATTGATGACGGCTTCTGTGGAGTGGCGTTTTAGTCCGGTGCTCAGACAAAAATCGTTGTCGGCGCCGTGCGGGCGGCCGAAGGCGCGTTTTACCGCAACCGGAAGCATACTGTTATAGACCGACTGGAATCGCGCGAGCTGCTCCGGATCGGCGGCGAACGCGCGCAGATTATCGACGCCGTTTTCGTAGTGTTCTTCCTCGTCCGCCAGCACCACTCCCATCTTATCGGCCCACGGCGTGTAACTCGATTGCCGGTATTCCATAATCTGCTGGCTGCCGGCGCGATCCACAGTGAAATTGAATACAGCGATATGCAACCAGTCATCGAGATCGAGATTCCAAAACGACGCAGCAGCAGGACGGTTGGCGATTATCTGTTCGTGGTCTTCACCGAGATCGGTGAGCAAATCACACAGCATCTGACTGTGCTGCGCCTCTTCCAACGCAAATTCCGCCGCCATGTGCTTCTCACGCCAAGTCGGTGCCGCGCCGATAGAACGCCCGAATACTTCCGCAGTCGCGGTCTCAGCGTACAATTGGCGGGTCATAAGTCTGATCAACATTTCGCGGTAATCGCCGCTGGCTTCATCGGCGCTGCCGATGTTGATGTCTGCCGAATGTGTATTCATCGAGTGGGATCCTCCGGAGTGTTAGCGAATCGCGAGCACAATTTTGCCGATGGCCTCTCGCTCATCCAGCATTTTAAAGCCGTCTGCAAAGTCGTCGAGCGCAAGTTCGGTATGAATGACTGGTTGCAGCTGTCCGTCCTTCCACAGCGCAAATATCGCATCTTGTGCCACGCGCACCGTATCGGGTCGGTGTTGGAAATAGCCGTTAACGGTCATGCCGACGACGGCAATGTTCTTCAGCAACACGTAATTTGTTTTGAGGCTTGGAATGCGCCCGGCCGTAAATCCCAACACTACGATACGTCCGCCGAACGCAATGCAACGTAAGGCCGCATCGAATACATCGCCGCCGACGACATCCAAAACGATGTCCACCCCACGGCTGTTTGTCGCCACATTAACCTGTTCCCGCAAGCGATCGGCCAGCGGTTCTTCGAACAAATTAACGACGTGATCCGCACCGGCGGCGCGTGCGGCATCGGCCTTGGCTGGGTTGCCTATTGCGGCCAGCACCGTCGCACCCATCGCTTTGGCGATCTGTACGGCAGCAAGGCCGACGCCACCGGTCGCGCCCGTCACCAACACGGTGTCGCCCTTGCGCAGGCCCGCGCGATCGGTTAATGCGATATAGGCGGTTTGGTAGACCAGCCCCATCGCAGCCGCTGTAGACATGTCTAGTTCGTCGGGGAGTCGATAGACGCGCTGCACCGGCGCGGCTACTTGTTCCGCGAACGCGCCGTATTCGACTTCCACCAATACGCGGTCGCCTACGTCAAACTCCGTGACTGCGGGCCCGACATTGGTGACCACGCCAGCCGCCTCCTTACCGGGGATAAACGGCAGCGGCGGGATAATTTGGTATTTGCCGTCGATTTGCAGTACGTCGGGGAAATTGAACGAGGCGCTGACTGCGTCGATGAGGACGTGTTCCGGACCCAGGATGGGGGCGTCCGTGTCGGTTACCAGGACCGCGTTTCGGTTGTTAATTTCATTGACGACTACAGCGCGCATGGTGATCCTCGTCATTACGGCGATAACACCGAACTGATTCTCGTATAGTAAGTCTTATAATGGAAGTGACTAGCCCGTACAATAGCCGTGATCCCGTGTCGCTGCTATTGATTCGAACCGCCCATACCCGGAAACGCCGTGAATTCTGCAACATATTGCAGGTCCCGCGGTGACTAAACCACCACCAAAAGTTACGGTGGATCGGCCCATTTCGGCAGTGGACTATCCGTTCGCGGATTATCCGCAGGCTGGTGGCGTTACCGAGGTGTATCCCGGAATCTATTGGTTGAGCACGCCGCTGCCGTTTCGGTTACGTGCCATCAATTTGTGGTTGCTGAAGGACGGCGACGGTTGGGCCATTGTCGACTGCGGTTATAAGCGCGACGACGTGCGCGAACAGTGGTCGCAAGTCTGGGAGACGAAGCTGGGCGACCGCCCCGTCAAGCAACTGATCGTCACGCATTTTCACCCAGACCACATGGGTAATAGCCGATGGATGAGCGAACGCTGGGGAGTACGGCCGCAGATGACACAGGCGGAGTGGTTATGGGCCAATCTTGCGGTTAACGATCTGAATTCCGATAACGTCCCGCAGCTGGCCGATTTTTACCGCCGACACGGCCTCGGCGAGGAGCGCGCCGGCATTTTGCTGGAGGGGTTTATCCTTTACCGTACGGGTGTATCGGTGCCCGATTGTTATGAGCGTCTGCACGATAATCAGCTGATAATAATCGACGGCAAGGAGTGGCGGGTGTTGGTCGGCTACGGGCATTCGCCCGAGCACGTGTGTTTGTATTGCGCGGAGTCGGGCGTGATGATTTCAGGCGATCAAATCCTGCCGGAAATTACCCCCAATGTGAGCGTTTGGCCATGGGAACCCGACGCCGACCCGTTACAGGGTTTCTTGCAGACAATGGATCGCTTCCGGCCGATCCTACGCCGCGACACGTTGGTGTTGCCGTCACATCGTAAGCCATTTACCGGAGTGCATATTCGATTGCAGGAACTCGAACATCACCACCACGAGCGCCTCGAAAAAATCACATCGGCGGTCGGCAGCGGTATTACCGCCGGTGAACTGCTGTACCATCTGTTTCCAGCAAACTTGGACGGACATCAAGTGGCGTTCGCCATGAACGAGGCGCTCGCGCATCTGAACTATTTGATGCACTGTGGCCGATTGCGACGCGAGAGTGACAGCCAGGGTATCTATCGATGGTTCAGGCCTTAGCGGTGCAAGAAAGTGTGATTGACGGCATCCGCTGCATCGATCTGAGTAGCGAAGTGACGCCCATGTTGCGCGCCGAGGATCAGTCATCGCGCGCTTGGGCGGCGGCCGACATCGATCCCACGCAGTGCATCGTTCCGCTCGGCGATTGTGAACGAGCGGAACTCGCAAATGTTGTCCACAGTGCGCGCGACGTGCCGTTGCCGATGTTATTGCGCCGCCCGGAGCATTTCGAAATGCCGCGGTGTGAGGCACTGATGGATTCGGTGGCGATGTCATTAAAGGACGGCCCCGGTGTCGCGGTCATCGATGCTTTGCCGCTCGACGACTGGGAATCCGATGGCTGGAAATGGGACGATATCACCACCCTATATTGGATCATGGGGCAGTGTCTCAGCCGCCCGGTAGCGCAAAAGTGGGACGGTACAATGCTGTACGACGTGAAGGACACTGGACAGGATTTCGGTTACGGTGTGCGTGGTTCCTACACGAATATCGAATTGAACTTTCACACTGATAACGCTTTCGGTATCGCGCCGCCGCATTACGTCGGCTTGCTGTGTTTGTATCCCGCACAAAGTGGCGGCGTGAGTCGCTTTTGCAGCCTGTATCGTGTACACAACGAAATGCTGCGGGCCTACCCGCGCGAACTCGAGCGGCTGTACCGGCCCATGTTGATGGATCGGCAGGCCGAACATAAGACCGGTGCACCGCGATTTAGCCACGTGCCGATGTTCCGCTGGGACGGCCAACGATTGGCGGTACGCATCAATACCGGCTTGGTGAGGAACGCATACATGCGCGCCGACGTCACGCCTGGACCGGAGCTGGCCGGCGCGCTCGATGCGTTAGACGAGATTCTCGAAGATTCCGCGCTGTTATTTGAATTGCCGCTCGAACGTGGTCAAATTCAGTACTTAAACAATCTCGAAGTCGCACATTATCGGAGCGAGTTTATCGACGACCCCGATTTACAACGTAAGCGGCATTTGTTACGCACCTGGCACCGCGAGAGCGGTGCTCCGAGCTACGACGGATAGCCGTTGCAATTTTGTAACTGTCCGATCAATAAGGTGCCGATGCGATGCCCCAAATTACCCTTGAATACACAGCTAATATTGAGCAAGCAGTGAATTTTTCGTCGTTGTTTTCTTCGATGCACCAGATACTCTCCGAACTTGGCGGCGTGCGTATTCAAAACTGCAAGAGCCGCGCGATATGCCGGGATCGCTATCTGATCGGCGACGGCGCCGAACAGCACGCGTTCGTGCACGTAAACGTTCTGCTAGTAGCGGGCCGTTCCCAGGAATGGATTCAGCGCGTGGGAAGTGCGTTATTGGAAGCCCTCGAGGACGCGTTTGCGGCGTCGAAACAAAGCCTCGATCTGCAGATTACTGTCAATTTCAGCGATATGATTCGTGAACACTACTTCAAATATCCCGCCGGTACGCTCACGCCGCTGGAAGATCTGAAATAACTCGGTGGGTCGTATCGGAGCAGATATCCATGAGTTACCGCCTTTACTATGCCGACCGCAGCGCCTCCATGGGTGTGCGCGTTATTCTGGAGGAGATCGGCGCGCCGTACGAATTAATTGCGACCGATATCTCGATGGACGTCGCCCGAGAGGCGGAATTGCTGACATTAAATCCTAACGGTTGGATTCCAGT
>JAOTWM010000633.1 GCA_029862885.1 Gammaproteobacteria bacterium | reverse complement strand
ACCCAGGACGATATTGTCGTTGGTCGGATCTGTATAGAGAAAGACCTGTACGCCGTCGACGGTGAAGAGGCCGCTCTCCACGCCGTCAAGTGGGTCGCCGTCAGCATTGGTCAGGGCGAGATTATTGACGGTCGAGCCATTGGTAGAGACGGTGAAAACATCCTGACCGCCATTGCTACCATCGTAGCCACTCAGGGCCGCCCCGATCGCGTCATCTGTCAGGCCATTGCTGTCGGGGTCCAGCCCCAATTCGACGAGCCGAGCCGCGAAATGAGCTGGCAACGCCGAAACAGCAATGTCATTGCCATCATTATCGTTTTCTGGATTACCAGTAGGCTGCTCATTCTGCAGCCCGTCGCTTTCGTCGTGAACGGCTTTTGCACCAGTTAATTCAATCAGAAATGCCATGATCCATCTCCCCTTTACAATGCCAGTCAATTCGCTCACGCCGTCGCGATCACCGTGCGACCGCTGGCGCCGCCAGTAGGGCACGATGAAATCGCGTCGATTTCATTAGGACTTTTCTGACGAATCATCGAATCAAAAGCGTTGGGTAGATGACTCGACCGATAAGTCACCTCATCCTGGCAGCACTGCTGCACTCGCGCACGAATTCAGGCAATTCGCTTATATTCCCGAAATGCTCGCGGGTTTTGAGCAATCAATCAGCGTTTGCCGCGTGACACAGGCGCCTTGGCAAGAGATATCTGCCATGCAAGAGAATGAAGGGACCGCGTGTCCGGTTTTCTGCTTTTTCTTAGTGTTCTTGGTTAGCTCTTTTTTTGGGTTATTTTGTGTTAGTTATCCTATGTATTTTCTACGCCTTTTCTAACGCCGCTGCAAGTCTATTGCTGGCCGACTTGTCATGAACATCTTTGACATAAAAATACTTGACATAACATGGGCTCTAATTTCCGCAGCGGGTCGAAGCGCGCACTCTTCTTACTACCGCGGACGGTCGCGGCAATAGCGCAGCTCGCGGTACGAATCGAAACAGGCGAATGTGCCGTGCACGCGAATGTGGAATAATCTTAAGCACGCGATGCGGCAGCCCGAGCTGGTGCTCGTACGGCACAGATCCGGAGGATTGATTATGTTTAATAAGAAGACCAAGGACGAGGACGACTCGAGAATCTCGCCGCCATTACGGATCGGTGAGTCGCAACCCATACGCTCAAAAAACGTTTCTGTCATCGGGCCGACCCTGGTTTTTAAAGGGGAGTTGTCGGCCGATGAGGACCTGGTCATTGAGGGCACGATCGAGGGCACCATTGCCCACCACAAGAAGAACCTGACGATTGGCTCCAAGGGCCGGGTGTCGGCGGACATTCACGCGAGTTCGGTGCTTGTCGAAGGCCAGCTCGATGGCGACATTCACAGCGACGGGCTGGTGTCGCTGGCCAAGGGCGCGATCGTAAATGGCGATGTCTATTGTGCGCGCCTCACATTGCAGGACGGCGCCCGCTTCAACGGTAAGATCGTGATGGAGAAGCAGTCACCGCTGAAGGTCGCGCCCAAACCGGAAACGCTCGACGATTCGAATGTGGGTTCGGGAAAAAAATAGAACGACGTAAGTGCTGAAAAAAGGGCTCGGAGCTCGCATTAATAATCCTGAGCCGCGGTGGTGATCGCACACCGCGGCTAAAAGAAAGTGGCCGCGGCTCGGATAAACCGTCAACGCGCGGAGTTTCAGTATTTAGTTCGGTCTTTCTCCCATCGCTACCTGTCCAGAGACTCGAGGACCGCGGCATCACGCTCGTAAATGTCGTCGTAAAAGTTGAGCAATCCCTGGTCATCAACGTCAGCCGTCCAGTAAGAGATAACGACCAGCAGAGGTTTTGAAAGGTTTATCGTCCTGGTTTCTCCCGAACCGATCTGGGCTTCGAGTTGCTCTCTCGACCATCCCTCACCGTCGAGGACAATTTCCGCCAGAGCAAGCGGCGCATCGACCCGAATACAACCATGACTGAAAGCGCGCTTGGGTTTAGTGAACAAACTTTTTCCAGGCGTATCGTGCATGTATACCGAGTATTCGTTCGGAAAGATGAACTTGATCCGACCGAGTTGATTCGCGACACACGGCTGCTGCACTAACGTGAACGGGAAGTTCCCGCTTCGAATCGAGCTCCAGTCAACGCTCATCGGATCGACCACGCCGCCATCGATGTCGAACAACTGATAATTGCCCTTGGTGAAAAAGTCGGGGTCCTGTTTGATTTCGGGCAGCAGTTCTTCACTCGCGATCTTGTACGGTACCGTCCAGGCCGGGTTAACCACAACGTATTTCAATGCGGCGCTGAATACCGGCGTCTTGTGTTCTGTATCACCGACTATGACCTTGCTCGTCCATACAGTTTTGCCATCGCGAACGACATATGCTTTGAAGCCCGCGATGTTCACCAGAATAAAATTCTCGGCCCCGGCGTCCAATCGCCAGCGAGCCCGCTCGAGGTTCAGGCGGATCTGATTGATGCGTTGTTCGACGGATACGTTAAGCGCTCGCAATGTTGCTCGCCCGACCAGGGCGTCCACTTCCAACCCATGGCGCGCCTGAAATCGCCTCACAGCAGTTTGTAACACTGTGTCGTACCCGGACGATTCGACCCAGGCCT